>NZ_BAAGSP010000036.1:0-24049 GCF_054782375.1 Yaniella soli | reverse complement strand
GCTACCCGCTACGACAAAATGGCCATCACCTACCGGGCTACCGCAGTCCTCTGCGCTGTCGTAGCCTGGCTACGCAAATAGGAGACACGCTCTAGTTGGGCGACACATCACGAGACGCAGCCGCACGGAGGAGCGAAATACTAAAACCGCCGTGCGACGTCTTGCTGGCCGCGTCGAAGAAGCCATACGGCTGAACACTGACGTTGGGTCGAAGCTCGATAATATGGCTGAAACTACAAATGCAGCGATTATTGATACGCAAACATTTACTGATGACGCAATAGCGTCGGCGGTGCAAAAGCTTAGTGTCCATGATGCCGAAACCCGAAAAATAACACGGCACATAAACACCACAGCCCGCGATAGTACGCGTCAAATTGAATCGATGCTTCAGATTTATCCTCGATTCGAGGACACTAAATTGCCTATGCCCAGCACCGGCGGGTTTGCTATGGATGCTCAAGCACTGGGGCACTTAATTTCTTTAGTTGATGAACGTCGCCCTCGACGCATCTTGGAACTTGGTAGTGGAACATCCACTATCTGGTTTGGTTACCTGTGTCGTGCATATGGCGGTCAAGTCGTGACCCTCGATCATCTGGAGGAATACTTAGAACTTACGCAGGCTGCAGTTGATCGACATTCGTTGAACACTCATGTGGAATGCCGACTGGCGCCACTCGAGAGAATCGAGTGCGGTGGTGATACCTACAACTGGTATTCCATGGAGGCATTGAGTGATTTGTCGGATATTGACATGGTGCTCATTGACGGGCCTCCTGCGGCGACTGGACCACAGGCGCGGTATCCTTCACTTCCACAGATTATTGATCGGTTGTCTCCAACTGTAACCGTTATTCTTGATGACGCACATCGGCGAGATGAAGCAAACATTGTTGATGCCTGGCAGGAAGGGTTTGCTGGGTTCCAGCGTATCGAAGCCGGGACAAGCCGATTAGCTGTTTTGGAACGGAAAGCTTGATTTGCGGTGGCGCTCCACGATATTACGAGTCCAGCGACAACTGATCGCTCAGGAAGCTCACAAAATGCTCGTCGTATGAGCGTGCGAAATCTGAAGAAAGATGGTGGTGGTCGTACCTGGTGATCAGTCCGCCAGCCATACTGTAGCGACGATTTTCATCGCAAACACCCGGCACTGGGTCGTATAAGCTCACCAGTGACGATTCTTTCTCCGCTGCCCAGGTCAGAGAAGTGTCACGCGCTTCGATTATGTCGTCAGCAGGCACTGAACACGCTTCGACGACATTATCAGGATTAGCTTCTATACAGGTAGGCCCATTGAGCTCTTCGAAATGGGGGACCTCACCGATTACTATGGCGTCCTTGCCCGCATCTTCCCACTCTTGCCACATGTCATTGAGTGCCTCGCTTGTGATGTCGTCAGAACTCGCCCCAGATTCGTCATAGAAATCCCGATCTGCCGGAGATGCGGCGGTGACGATGGCATCGATCTGATCGCTATTCTGAAACTCCTCTGAGGAGTCTTTGACAAATTGCTTACATGCTTCTGACTCCTCTCGTGCAGCCTGATCTGCTCCTTCTTCGGCACTGGACAAGGGCACGGGAGTACAGCCGCTCTTTGTGTAGCCTTGTATATTCCAGTTGTTCTCCCGACCAATCTCGTCCAACATCGGTAACCACGCGCGCGCATGAGAATCACCGAGGACCGCAATCGTAAATTCTGCCGAATCTTCTGAAGCTCCCAGACTACAACCAGACCGGCCGAAGTCTGTGTAGCCCTCAGGCACGTTGCATTCCGTATACGTTGGCTCTTCTGCTTCGAGTTGGACTTGGGTGGCTGATATTTCTGGTTGTCCTTCGAGTCCTTGGTCTTGGCAGTTGGTGAGTAGTGCGTTGGCTCCGGTGCATTCGTCGATGGCGACGTCTTCGTTGGTGTTGGGGGAGAGCAGTGTGGGGATGAAAAATGTTAGTGCGGCGATGATGGCGATGTTGGAGGCCATGAGGGTGAAGGCGCGTTTGGGGATTTTGAAGGGTTTGGCTTTGCGCAGGGGATCTTCGATGAGTTTTTGTGATGCCGCTGAGAGGGCGAACGTTAGTGCGATGAGTCCGAGTTTATATGGCCAGGTGAGGGGGTCGAGTAGGTATCCTGCTGCGATGATCAGTGGCCAGTGCCAGAGGTAGATGGCATAGGACCAGTCGCCCATGCGGGTAGATGGGGTCAGTTCGGCCCACCAGTAGATGCCGGTGATGCGTTGGCGTGTGCCATAGCGGATGAACAACGCCGTGCCGATGACTGGCAATAAGGCGGTGTAGCCGGGGAAGGCTGTGGCGCCGTCATAGGTGAGGCCGGCGATGATGATGCAGATGATGCCGGCCCAACCCAGAAGGTTCTGGAACTGGGCTGGAATTTTTGATGCCGCAGGGAGTAGCGCTAGTAGCCCGCCCATGGAGAATTCCCAGAACCGGGTTGGTGTGACGAAGTAGGCCTGGGCAGCGTTGTAGTTGGTGTAGAGCACTGAGAAGATGAAAGTCACGATGGTGATTGCTACCAGTGCCCAGATGAAGACTTTCTTGGCGTCAACCTGCTGGGCTGTTTTATTGCGCCGCAGGTATTTGGTCAGCAGGTAGGAGCCCAGCAGTACGAGTGGAAGCACAATGTAGAACTGTTCTTCGATGGACAGCGACCAGTAGTGCTGTACCAGTGAGGGTTCGTTTTCTGCGGCCATGTAGTCCACGGAGTCAGCGGCCAGCACCCAGTTCTCTACATAGAATAATGAGCCCAGTATTTGGCGTACATTCATGTCCCACACGGTTTGTGGCAGAAAGATCAGCATGAGAACCAGGCTGAAGATTAGCACGGTGAAGGCCAGTGGGAGCAGGCGCATGATTCGCCGAGCCCAGAACTTCCGCAACGAGATTGTGCCGGTGTTGGATAGTTCTCGGTAGAGATGTCCTGTGATCAAGAATCCAGAAACCACGAAGAAGACGTCCACGCCCACAAAACCACCACTGACACGCTCGGGCCAAAGGTGATACAACAAGACAAGCCCTACTGCGAGTGCGCGAAGACCCTGAAGCTCTGGACGAAACGAACTACGGGCAGGCGCAGGCGCCTCTTGAGGAGGAAAAGTCTGTGTGGACATCCTTATTACAATAAGCCGACTCGTGACGAGGAGTCAATCAGACTAGCTGAGTTTTCAGAGACTTTCGAGCAAGTACTGTGTGAGTCCCCAGGCTACCAATTCAGATCTAATCATCCTGGTGCTCTTTCAGCTACCGCCAGACGGCAGGTACAGAAATTACGGCCTTCAGCGAGGTGACATTGTTATGGAGAGGACTTGCGCTGATTCGTCAGATGATATGAATCAGTCGAGGACATTTTCATGCATGAATTTGGAGAAGTTGTCGCTGTAGGACGTTGCGAAGTCCGCCGACAGATGGTGGTGGTCGTAGCGCGTGATCAAGTTCCCGACCATGCTGTAACATGTCCCCGAATTGCATAGTCCCGCTGCTGGATCATAAAATTCGATCTCGGCGTTGCCCGCATCTGCGGTTAGTCGTTGGAAGGTTCCATCAGGATCGATGGCTTCGCTGAAGGGGACGGAGCAATTTTCGGCGACGTCCTCATTATTCTCTTCTACACATGTGGGAGCTTCAATATCATCGAAATGGGGGACTTCACCAATAGTCACGACTTCTTTCCCAGCGTCATGCCACTCTTGCCACATCGTATCGATGGCCTCGATTTTTTCATCAGTAGAAGCCGGATCACCGTCTTCCATGTAGTGCGTTTCGGATCCTCCAAGAGAGGCTGTAGCAATGACATCGATTTCCGGGTCGTTCTTCAGCTCCTCGGCAGTTTCGAATACAAAATCATCACAGCCCTGTGCGGTTTCCAGCTCTTCACCAGTGCTTTCAGGACTGGCTTTGGGCAGAGGTACCGGCGAGCAAGCACTCTTTGTGTAGCCTTGAATATTCCAGTTGTTCTCCCGACCAACCTTGTCCAACATCGGTAGCCACATTCTTGCGTGAGAACTGCCGAAGATTGCAATTGTGTAGTCCGAAGTGTCTGGATCGGCTCCCAGGCTGCAATCTGAACGATCAAAATCAGTTTCGCCTTTAGGGATGAAGCATTCCGGATAAGTATCCTCAGATTTCTCATCTGCGACCTGTGTAGGTGATGCCAAGGGTTGTCCTTCGAGTCCTTGGTCTTGGCAGTTGGTGAGTAGTGCGTTGGCTCCGGTGCATTCGTCGATGGCGACGTCTTCGTTGGTGTTGGGGGAGAGCAGTGTGGGGATGAAGAAGGTCAGTGCCGCGATGATGGCGATGTTGGAGGCCATGAGTGTGAAGGCGCGTTTGGGGATTTTGAAGGGTTTGGCTTTGCGCAGGGGATCTTCGATGAGTTTTTGTGATGCCGCTGAGAGGGCGAACGTTAGTGCGATGAGTCCGAGTTTATATGGCCAGGTGAGGGGGTCGAGTAGGTATCCTGCTGCGATGATCAGTGGCCAGTGCCAAAGGTAGATGGCATAGGACCAGTCGCCCATGCGGGTAGATGGGGTCAGTTCGGCCCACCAGTAGATACCAGTGATGCGTTGGCGTGTGCCATAGCGGATGAACAACGCCGTGCCGATGACTGGCAATAAGGCGGTGTAGCCGGGGAAGGCTGTGGCGCCGTCATAGGTGAGGCCGGCGATGATGATGCAGATGATGCCGGCCCAACCCAGAAGGTTCTGGAACTGGGCTGGAATTTTTGATGCCGCAGGGAGTAGCGCTAGTAGCCCGCCCATGGAGAATTCCCAGAACCGGGTTGGTGTGACGAAGTAGGCCTGGGCAGCGTTGTAGTTGGTGTAGAGCACTGAGAAGATGAAAGTCACGATGGTGATTGCTACCAGTGCCCAGATGAAGACTTTCTTGGCGTCAACCTGCTGGGCTGTTTTATTGCGCCGCAGGTATTTGGTCAGCAGGTAGGAGCCCAGCAGTACGAGTGGAAGCACAATGTAGAACTGTTCTTCGATGGACAGCGACCAGTAGTGCTGTACCAGTGAGGGTTCGTTTTCTGCGGCCATGTAGTCCACGGAGTCAGCGGCCAGCACCCAGTTCTCTACATAGAATAATGAGCCCAGTATTTGGCGTACATTCATGTCCCACACGGTTTGTGGCAGAAAGATCAGCATGAGAACCAGGCTGAAGATTAGCACGGTGAAGGCCAGTGGGAGCAGGCGCATGATTCGCCGAGCCCAGAACTTCCGCAACGAGATTGTGCCGGTGTTGGATAGTTCTCGGTAGAGATGTCCTGTGATCAAGAATCCAGAAACCACGAAGAAGACGTCCACGCCCACAAAACCACCACTGACACGCTCGGGCCAAAGGTGATACAACAAGACAAGCCCTACTGCGAGTGCGCGAAGACCCTGAAGCTCTGGACGAAACGAACTACGGGCAGGCGCAGGCGCCTCTTGAGGAGGAAAAGTCTGTGTGGACATCCTTATTACAATAAGCCGGTTTGGTTTAGAGAGTCAAAGAAACATGGTAACCCTCAGGAAATTCCGAGCGACTACCTAGCTATTTCGTCAGTTACGTCATGCGGTATCTAGAGATCGTCACGAGATGCCCACCCATAACTATGCACATGCGACCTAGGCGATTCTATAAGTCAGGGATTAGTCGTGTTGATTCTTTCTGAAACTTTAGTCGAGACATCTGCTCGGGGCTGTTTAGCTTCAGTTCGAAGGATTCCATTGGCTCGTGGTTGATTAACTTGATAGTTTCGGATGGCTTGTCCTGCAGTGAAATTATAACTATAGACTCGACATCTTTTGTGTAAAAGTTGGCGTGAACGGAAGTCGTCGGTTTCATGTCTTTCCAACGCAACCCGATGAGACCGCGTTTGGAGTTAGATTTTGGATCGCCTCTGGTTATGTCAAAATTGGGTTGAGTACCGAGCCACTGCATGTGGAGCTCGTTGCGCCTGTCATGGAGCGATAAAGTAGTCTCATCAAGCTGCTCGGCAACAACCCCAACGTCAAGCAGCCATTGCTGTTGGACTCGCTCTTCATTAGCGCCTTCGATACGGTCCCAGATGACCCAAATATCCTGTTTAGGTAAAAACACCACTCGGCGTTGCCATGAAGCCGTGTCAAAATTGGCATCAAGTATTTCAACGCTGTGTAGGTCACTTCTGGATTCGGTAAGTATGACCGGAACGTCGCCTGTAATGTCATGGTTCTGCGCCGGTATGTCCACCAGACTGTGCGCGAGGCGTGATTTGGTATATATCCGGTCTGGATCATTCTGTTGGTAGCTGTGAAATCCGCCGTCAGTAATCCAGCGTCGACCTGCTGTGTAGATGTGCACGCTTCCGCGATCATCGTGTGAATGTCGCAACAGATCCCGCCCATGGCGCACGACAGTGTGTGATTCGTCCTTTAACGGACGGGTTTCACCCCAGCCACTTCGGGAAACTGTGAAGCCATTTTTGTAGTGCTGCACGATTGGCCGGTCTGTATCCCGAATGGTGCCTTTATTGACTTGATCAAGGAACCCGTGCAAACCCCGCCGGCCCTTGCCACGGTTGCCGTCACCAATTTGGGGCATCGTGCCATCGGGGAGCAGCAAGTGCCCCATCGTGACACCCGCGCTATCTAGGCGTTGGGCTGCTTCTGGGGGGAATGAATAGCCTTCGAGTTCCAGCCGCTGTTGGGCTTGGCGCCACCACACCAGGTTCATCTGGTGATAGCCAACAGAGCCTTCGTCAGTGAGACCATTATCGTCGAACGCTTCGAGGATGTGTGTCGTCAAACGATCAATCGCTTTGTAAATACTTGTCTCATCGCTGAGAACGGCTGAAACCACAAAAAGCCCAAGGTTCTGGTGCAGTCCGTGGTTTCCTTGGACGATATTTTTATCCTCCAAGAGCCAGTTCCGATGCTCCACGAGTAGGTTGATATACCAAGCATCGTCGCTGTCGATTAACGGTGCACCGATACTGATCTGGATCGCCCGGTTACCATCCGTCATGTCCATCCACGCGTATTCATCTCGAGCACGACGGTGTGGGGTGTTGTCATGTGCCCATGAACGCACGATACGCTTCCACTCGGCTTTAGAGTCCTCATTACCAGCTAGGGCATCCCATAGATAAGGGTTGATCCAGCGTAAAGTATGGAATTGAAAGCGCCAATTGCGATCGTTGAATGGATCCGCGACCCAATCGGTGTAGTCACCTCGCCAGGGAGAGTGCGGAGGCAGCGTCACTTTGCCTTCATTGAGTTCTTTGAGACGCTCTTTGGTCGAGGGCGTTCGTGCGTATCCCTTTCCCAGCTTTGCTTGCCGGAGAGCCGCGTCAAGGTTCAGATCCCCGAAAGTGAAATTCGGATGCGTTGTGCGGCGGGCCTCGCGCAAACTATTCAGATCCGGGAATCGTGAGGATAAGAATCTCCGAAGTCGCTTCAACCAAGAGCTTCTCATCGAATCCCATTCTCCTTTACTGTCGCATATACATGTGGCAGCACAAACCCGTCCTGCAAAAAATAAACTCATCCGAGCTTACACTGCTGTGGGCCGCAATGGTTTAGCATCGTGCAGGGTTAAGCGAGCATCGTTATGGTCGAACGTTTGTCATTGCCAGATGATTTTTTGCGCGTTTAATGTGGACTTTACGTCTGCAAGGTACTCAGCTGCGGATTTGTACTTCTTTGCAGCCATGCGTTTCGTGTACCCGGTATACGTTTTCGTGACTTCAGCAGGGTCACCATCCATAATGAGTTCTCCCTGTTGAATCCAGATGCAGCGGTTCGTCATCTCGCGAATTGTTGGTAAAGAGTGACTCACGAGAAATACGCACCCAGCTTCTTCACGCAGCTCGTCAATGCGAGATGCTGTCCTGGCTCGGAATTGTGCATCGCCGGTGTTTAGGGCTTCATCGATAATTAGAATCTCAGGATCCATGCTGGTGGCGATAGCGAATTGTAAGCGTGACGCCATACCAGACGAGTAAGCTTTCATCGGTAGACGCAGTGCGTTATCCGTCAGTCCTGATAACTCGATAACCGCGTCACGTTTTTCTTCAACCTGCTGCCGTGTCATACCCATGGCGAGACAACCGAGAGTGATGTTGTCATGACCCGAGATTTGTTTAACCAACGCCGCATTCACCCCGAGCATTATAGGGGTGGAGGTTGCGTACACCGCGCCGGTTGTTGGTGGAAGATGCCCAGTGAGTACTTTCATGAGCGTTGATTTGCCTGAACCGTTTGTGCCGATTACGCCGACAGATTCACCGGTGTTTACCACCAGAGATAATGGCTTCAGCGCTTCAACTTTTTGCTCCCCAACTCCGGTAATGCCGCGGAGACGCTGGAGCAGATTCCTCGATTTTTTTTGAACGCTGGCAGTCGCAACAGTGTAGGTCAGGGAGGCTTCGTCGATGGCTACAGCAGGATGGCTAGTGGGAGTTGTTACGGCTTCTTGTACGGACATTAACGTTCCCTCCCGTATTTCTCTTCACCTTGCCAAAACAAGAATGTTCCAATCACCAGAAGTCCGACCGTCCAGGCACCGAGTACTATCCACCGCATGGGATCGGGCCACGTGTCGTAGAGGAATATGTCACGAGTGATATCAAGTATGCAGAAGAGAGGGTTGGCATACATAAAATTCAGAACGAGTGGGATATCTTCAAAGCGTTCCACCCCGTAGAAGATGGCCGATAGGTACATCCAAATACGAGTTCCGAAACTGATGAGATGGCTGAAGTCGTTCCAGGCTGTGACAATACGAGCTAATACTAAGCTGAGCCCGAGGTTGAAGAAGAACTGAACAATTACAACGGGAATAAAGATTAACCATTTCCATGTGATCGGCTCAAGAGGTGGGATGAGTAAGATCAACACGATCATTGTGACGTACGTTATTGTTTGCCGCAAAAACTCACGCACATTGATTGCAATGGGGAGGGTCATTTTCGGAAAATTAAAAGCTGTAACAAGAGACCGGTTCCCCGTTATAGCTTTCGACCCAGCGACAATCGTCGAAACGGTGAATCGATACATGAAGACGCCGATAATGAGATATGCGACAAAGTTCTCGATCCCGCGGCCAGTACCGAGCATGATCCCAAAGACCAGAAAGTACGCTGCGCCCAGGAGGATAGGGTTGACCACCATCCACACTCGGCCGAGGTTATCATCGGCCGTCTCGCCAGCAATGCGAGAGCGTGAATCAAAAATGATGAAGTGGCGAAATTCCCATATTTGTTTGAAGTAGGACCACAGACCTGGTCGGAGGCCGATCCTTGTAAAATTGGAACCATCGACTTTTACCTGCTGCACACCTCCATCACCTGATGGTTTTGACGCATCCTCAGTCGCCATGTAACTTCCTTTCAACGACTACGAACTCGGGGTGGTAGTCAAGATTGGTCACGCTGTGATACCGATCTATAATACTTTCACAGTTTGAAATCGGGTGGTTAATCCCGGAGCGCACCGCTACAGTTTACCAATCGGCAATGTGTGGTCGCTGGTCATTGTGTTAGTTGTGTCCGTAAACCGGCTTCCGGCCGTGAACAGACTAGACTAGCGCAGAGAAACGATATTCCACAGTCTGAATTTGGACACGCGTATTTGTCCAGCAGGATGATTGTTTTCCAAAGTGAGGCTCACCTTGAAGAGAATTATGCCGATTTACGGCACGCGTCCAGAGGCCATCAAGATGGCGCCGATTATCAAGGCGCTCGAGGCATCTGATGTACTGAAACCGGTAGTTACGGTGACAGGACAGCATCGTGAAATGCTGGATCAGGTCAACGAGCTGTTTGAGATCACCCCTGACTTTGATCTGAATATCATCCAGCCACGGCAGACACTTAACGCAGTGATGGCAAAGAACATTGCTGGATTAGATGAGGTTCTAGAAGAGGTCGCTCCAGAGGCAGTCGTTGTCCAGGGTGATACCACTACTTCGACTGCTGGTGCGATTGCGGCATTCAATCGTGGCATCCCTGTTGTACATGCGGAAGCGGGCCTGCGCTCGTTCAATATTTTCTCGCCTTTCCCTGAAGAAGCGAATCGAAAAATTACTACCCAACTTGCCTCTTTGCACTTGGCGCCAACTTCCGTTTCTCGTGACAACTTGTTGCGCGAAACAGTAACCCCCGAAGACGTGTATATCACCGGAAACACCGTAATCGATGCACTCTACGACGTTGTCGATAAAAAAGTGCCTTTCGACGACCCTGCTCTAAAAGACGTTGCGGCTGATGTTGAGGCGGGCAAGAAGGTTGTACTGGTGACAACTCACCGGCGTGAGAACCAGGGCGATGCCATGCGGGGTGTCGGGAGAGCCCTTGGTCGTTTGGCTGATCAGCATTCCGACGTTCTATTCGTTCTGCCGGCCCATAAGAATCCCGTGGTGCGTGAAGCTGTGCTGCCATTCATCGAAGGAAAAGAAAATGTAGTGGTTACCGAGCCACTTGCATATGGTCAGTTCACTCATCTAATTAGCCTTTCGAACGTTGTGCTGACTGACTCTGGTGGTGTCCAAGAAGAAGCACCAGGGCTGGGCAAACCGGTGCTAGTTATGCGGGAAAACACTGAACGCCCCGAAGCAGTAACGGCAGGCACTGTTCGGCTTATCGGCACGGATGAGGAACGCGTATACAACGAAGTCACGACGTTGTTAACTGACTCGGCTGCGTATAATGCCATGGCTGCTGCGGTGAACCCATACGGTGATGGAAAAGCAGGAGACCGAACAGTATCCGCTATCGCGGAGCTGCTCGGCGTTGGTGAACGCGCCGCAGAATTTGATGACGGTCTAGGCAACTAGCGTTAGTGAACTAACCTTCCTGCATGTATCTCAAAACCCTCACGATTCGAGGCTTTAAGTCCTTCGCGTCTAAGACCACGTTTGATTTTGAACCTGGGGTCACCTCTGTCATTGGCCCGAACGGTTCAGGAAAATCAAACGTGGTCGATGCGTTGTCATGGGTCATGGGGGAGCAAGGTGTAAAAAACCTGCGCGGTGGCAAAATGGAAGATGTCATTTTTGCGGGTACGACGGGCCGTTCTGCTCTGGGAAGGGCGCAAGTAGATCTCACCATTGATAACTCTGATGGCACACTGCCAATAGACTTTTCCGAAGTCACCATCAGTCGCACCTTGTTCCGATCTGGTGGATCTGAGTATCAAATCAACGGTGAATCTGCCCGTCTCTTAGATATTCAAGAGCTCCTTTCCGATTCAGGCTTGGGTCGAGAGATGCACGTTATCGTCGGTCAAGGCCAACTGGACCGAATTCTTCAAGCCACGCCTGAAGAACGGCGCGGCTTCATTGAAGAAGCCGCAGGGATTCTTAAACACCGCCGCAGAAAAGAACGTTCGGAACGCAAACTCGAATCGATGCGGGCAAATCTTGATCGCATTCGAGATCTGACCGAAGAAGTTCATCGGCAGCTCGGTCCACTGTCTAAACAGGCGTCAACTGCGCGTAAAGCGCAGCAGATTCAACATGATGTGCGCGATTCCAGCGCGAGACTGTTGGCTGACGACGTCGTGACGCAAACAAAACAGCTCCAAGAGCTTATTGACAGTGATGACGGACTCGAAAAGCGTCAGCAAGAAGTCTCAAAGAAACTTGAACATGCCGAGGAATCGGCTCGTCAGCTTTCTGAAAAGCAGACGCAGACTGCTCAAGCATCCGCTAGCGCGCGCGACCACCGCCATCAGTTGACTGCTCTGGCTGAGCGTTATCGATCTCTGCAAGCGCTAGCTCAAGAACGCTACAAAACGGCCTCTCGTGCGCCGGTGGCATCCTCCGGTCTGACTCCAGAAGAAGCGGAGAGACAGCTCGCCGAGAATACTGATGAACACGAAAAGAGCCAGAAACAAATCGAGGTTCTCGCATCTGGGCTCGAGGAATCGCAGGCGCAAAAAAGCACAGCTGAACGACAGGCTCGTATAGCACAGGAGACTCATACCCACATAGTGCGTGAAGAGGCCGATCAGCAGAAGTCCTTTGCTGTCGCGGAGAGCCGAAAGAGTGCAGCCGAATCGAAGTTGAATTCTTTAAAAGCAGAACTCGAACGATTGATCGAAGACGGTAGTCACAGCAACGAATCGACGCTTCAAGCGGAACATGAGGTTGCGGAACAAGAAGCTGCTTTGACTCAAGCCGAATCAGACCTAGCCCAGATTCGAGAAGAGCAGGAGAAGATCCAGCAGGCAGCTCAAAAGGCGCGACAAGAGCTCAAAGACTTTGATGATTCACTCAACGGTATAAAAGGTGATTTGAGTGCTGCAAGAGCTCGCTCAGAGGTGTTGGAGCAGTCACTTCAGCCAGATCCCGGCTCTGCACACGCGGCCATTCGTGACTATTCGCCACGTGATGTGTCGGAAATTCTCAATATAGACCAGGGCTGGGAGACTGCGATTGCCTCACTGCTGGCTGGCTCTACAGATCGGCTTTGGCTCGACAGTCTTGAGAACAGTCTTAACGCAGCCAGCGCATTGGAACGACAGGATGTCTCTGATGTCCGCATTTTTTACCCGGGATCATTAGAGCATGGTCTTTCCGGAGGCAGTGTCCCGGGCGCCACTATCGCAACTACCGTTGTGTCACAGCGTGAAAACGCCTCAAGTGCTTTCGAACATATAAAGCACGTTCTAGCTTTCTCAATTCTCGTAGAAAATTTCGAAGAAGCACGCCGCGTTGCAGAAAACACAGAACTGATAGCCCAGTATCCGCATCTTCGGATCGCCACGCGCCAGGGACACGTCTTAACAGCTCAATGGCTGGACGTTCGTGGTGACGGCACTGTCAGTTCACTCGAACAACGTGCGGCCTACGATCGGGCTTTGGAAGATAGACAGCGCGTAGCACGGTCGTTAGAAGAAGTAGAGCTTAAGCATGCTGAGGCTGTGGCCGCCTATGAGAGTGCACAGAAGGAAGTTCAGCAGGTTGATCAGCGACTCCAACAAGCGCAGTCTCAGGTTACGACACTACGGGAGCGCGTAGCTGCACAACGACGGAGCCTTGAGCAGCAAAGTGCTTCCAGAAACCGCAACGAAGAACAACAAACACGACTTCGGACCGAGATCGATAAAGCCCAGCAAGTCCTGGAAACAGCGACCGAGCGCTTTGATGCTGCCCAAGCTGCTGCTACATATGCCGACGAAAGCACACAAGGAGTCGAGCACGCCGCTGCAGCTCAGCAACAGGCAGAGCAAGAGGCAAGTCGAGCAAGAGCTGCCGAGACAGATGCACGTTTGGCGCTTCGTACCGCCGAGAATACAGCTCAGCAAGCAGAACAGCGAGTAGAACAGTCACGACGGCGGTTGTCTGCTGCGAAGATTGCCCAACAGGAGTACCAGCGTGCGTTAGTACGACAACGTAGCACTGTTTCGAGGCTTAGCGCGCTGCTCTCCGGTATCGAGACCGCGATAGATCGAATCGAAGCGAGCGTTCGCAGAGCCGATTCGGACTACCAAGACCTTGAAGAGCAAAACGCAGAACTTCGCTCGCAATTGGAAGCTGCTGAAAAAGTCACAAACGAGTCACGAAAGGAACTGGGACACTTTCAAGAGCAATTGCATAAGCGTCGTTTGGCCAGGCAAGAGCAAGAACTCAAACTCGAGCAGTTACATGAGCGGTCGCTAACCGAGCTTGGCTATTCCCACCAGTACCTCGTGACGAATTTCGGTCCTGATCAGCCGGTGGACTTGGGAGAGAGTTCAACTGAAACGGTTCTCTATGACAGAAAAGAGCAAGAAAAACGTCTGCGATCAGCCAAACGCAATCTGAGCGCACTTGGAAAAATTAATCCACTGGCCTTAGAAGAATACGCGGCGGTACAAGAACGCCACGAATATTTGACACAGCAGCTGCAAGACCTCGAAGAATCTCGCAGAGATTTACTCAAGATCATCGAGGATGTTGATGCAACGGTATTGCAGGTCTTCTCCGCAGCCTACGCAGATACAGCAGCACAGTTCGAGCACGTATTTGCAACGTTGTTCCCCGGGGGAGAAGGGCGACTATCGCTCACTGAACCGGATAACATGCTGCACACCGGAATTGAAGTGGAAGCCCGCCCTGCCGGTAAGAAAGTGAAGCGACTTTCGCTGTTGTCGGGTGGAGAGAAGTCGCTTGCGGCGATTGCGCTACTGGTCTCCATCTTCAAAGCGCGTCCATCACCGTTCTATGTGATGGACGAAGTCGAGGCAGCACTAGACGACACCAATTTGACACGCTTGTTAACCATTCTCAAAGAGTTACAGAATGATTCACAGCTGATTATCATCACTCACCAGAAACGCACCATGGAAATTTCAGACGCGCTCTACGGAGTGTCTATGCGCGGTGACGGCGTTTCACAGGTCATCAGCCAGCGACTCGATCAGTCCTGATCATTCGAGTCTCTTTGGTGTGCAGACGGTGCTACCTCAGGTAGCTGGCCGGTTCTGGGGCCATCAGGGCCGACACGAATATTTGTTTCTGGTGCAAAGATCCAGACAATACAGGCCGCCGCAAGGATGATGCCGGTGATAGCAAAGCCGAGCTCGAAGCCATAGACATCAACAATCCAACCAATGAACAGTGGGCCGGTGATAGAACCGACGTCGGCTGCCATTTGAGCAGCAGACATAACGGAGCCAGCCTTCCGTTCTTGCCCAACCAGATCCACTATTGCGGCTTGCTGCGGTGCATTCATCATGCCAGTTCCAGTGCCCGCAATGACCGAGGCGAGGAAGAACAACCAAGGATCAGTCATCACGCCAATGACGCCCGTACCAATAGCTGCAACTCCAAGCCCGATCACTATGAGCGGTTTTCGACCATATCTATCGGACAACCGCGACGACAAGGTCACCGCGATGACGTTTCCTACGGCAAAAATCGACAGCGCTACGGCTGCAGTTTGAGCACCATCTAGGACGAACCCGGTGCCAGCAAACGCCGAAGCCGCAAAGAGTGGCATAATCGCATTTCGAACGCCAAAGGTAGCCCAGCCATTGGCGAAGAACGAGCTCAATGCTGCTCTGTATGAATGTTCTTTAATTGCTTCGCCGAAGGACCACGCCTCTCGGTTATCAACGACCTTATGCCGTTTGCCGCCTTTACTGCGGTGCAAGCCAAGATAGACCACGAGTGAAGCGATCAGTAGTGCGCTTCCATAAATGAGAAACGGTGCCCGTGGCCCCAGGGCTACGAGGAGCCCACCGACCAGCGGACCTGAAATATTTCCGATGAGAAAAGCTGAAGCGTATGCGCCGGATACTTTGCCGCGAATGGTTGGAGGCGATTTTGCTGCCAAGAATGACATCGCCGACACGGTAAATAGGGTGGATCCAAAACCACCCAACCCTCTAAATATCAACAGCTGAGTGTAACTTTGAGCGAAGGCTACCAAGAACATGGAGATACCTACGATGGTCACCCCGGTGATATATACACCGGATTCGCCAAACTTGATGGTGGCCTTGCCCGAAAGCGGTGCGAGGATTAGCCGGGCTAATCCAAAGATTGAAACTACAGCGGAGACGCCAAACGCCCCGACACCGAATGACTCAGCATACTGCGGCAGAACAGGGGTGATGATTCCAAAGCCGATAGCGATGATAAACGCCGCCGCAATGAGAATGCGGATTTCACCTGGGATCTTAAGCTTTTCCACCGACGCAGACATATAGAACATTATGACACGCCGTAATTATTTTTTGGTGGCCTTTGGCTGTGCCGGTGGCATAACGAAAACGTTGCAGATCATGAAAAGTGTGCAAAACTATATCGTGTGGAACTTCTGATCATTTTTGCTTTTCTCGCACCTGTCATCGTAGGTATCGGCTCGGTGGTCGCACTCGACCGCCCCATGCCTGAGCCGAAAGTTATTGAGCCTCCAGCGCCGGCACCTGAGCCAGAACCTGAAGCTGTTCCTGTTCCCGTTGAGGAACCGGCAGTTGAAGAAGAGGTCGTTGCCGAACCTGAGCCAGCGCCTGAACCAGAGCCTGAGGTCGTCGAAGAACCCGCGGTCGAGCTGGAGACGCCCGCACCAGCTGCTGGACGTTTAGCACGGCTTCGTGCTCGGCTGGCGAAGTCCAATAATGTTTTCTCGAAGGGTCTCCTCGCACTACTGGCGCAGGACGACATTGACGAGGACGTTTGGGACGAGATCGAAGAGAACTTACTCATGTCCGATCTCGGTGCAGACCCAGCAATGGAATTGGTCGAGCGCCTCAAAGAGCGTGTGACCGTTGAAGGCACACGCGATACTGAGACTGTGCGTGAGATGCTGCGGGAAGAACTCATTGCCATGGTCGATCCAGAAATGGATCGCCGCCTAGCTGCGACGCGCAAAGACGATAAACCCGCGGTCATGATGGTTGTGGGAGTCAACGGAGTAGGTAAAACGACTACCGTAGGCAAGCTGGCCCGCGTTCTTGTTGCAGAAGACCGCAAGGTCATTCTTGGTGCTGCGGACACCTTCCGCGCAGCTGCGGCGGAACAGTTGACCACGTGGGGCGAGCGCGTCGGCGTCAACACAGTCCGTTCCGACCAAGAAGGTGCAGACCCTGCTTCAGTTGCTTTCTCAGCAGTGGAAGAAGGCATCAACGAAGAATCAGACGTTGTGCTCGTCGATACTGCTGGTCGTTTGCATTCTAAAGCCAACCTCATGGAAGAACTTGGTAAGGTAAAACGCGTCACAGAGAAACAAGCCGAAGTCGGTGAAGTACTTCTCGTGATCGATGCGACCACCGGTCAGAACGGTCTTGCACAGGCCAAAGTCTTTACAGAAGCAGTCAATGTGACCGGTATCGTCCTTACAAAACTGGACGGAACCGCTAAAGGCGGTATTGTAGTAGCAATTCAGCGTCAACTAGGCGTTCCAGTCAAGCTGATTGGCCTAGGCGAGGGCGCTGATGACCTTGCACCGTTCGAAGCAGAAGCCTTCGTTGATGCATTGTTAGCAAGCTAATATTGCTTTGCTGCAAGACAAATGAATTGCAGCAACTGTGTGCCTGGTGCCTCTACTTGATAAAGTGAGGCGCCAGGTACCATTTTTTATGCTCGAGCCATCCGATTCGAGCTGAGTCGACTACAAGGATCATCGCACGTGTTCAATACTTTGACGGAACGTCTGTCCTCAACCTTCAAGAACCTCCGGGGCAAAGGCAGGCTTACAGAGGCGGATATCGATGCAACAGCACGCGAAATTCGTCGTGCGCTGTTGGATGCTGACGTTGCCGTCCCGGCTGTGCGCCAATTCATCAAGCAGGTCAAAGAACGTGCGCTTGGTCAGGAAGTCTCAGAAGCTCTAAACCCGGGTCAGCAAGTCGTCAAGATTGTTCAGAGCGAACTGGAAGAAATTCTTGGCGGTGAAACCCGCAAGATCAACCTAGCGAAGAACCCGCCAACGGTTATTATGCTCGTTGGTCTTCAAGGTGCAGGTAAAACCACGCTTGCCGGAAAACTGTCGCAGCACCTGAAACAAGAAGGCCACGCGCCAATGCTGATCGCAGCTGACCTGCAGCGCCCCAACGCGGTCAAGCAGCTACAGGTCAATGGTGAGCGAGCCGGGGTGCACGTCTATGCGCCGCACCCGGGGGTCTCTTCTGAACACGAAGATCCAACTGGAGACCCAGTCGAGGTCGCGACTTCAGGTATGGAAGAAGCCAAGAAGCGTCAGCATGACATTGTCATCATTGACACTGCTGGTCGTTTGGGCGTCGACCAAGAACTGATGCAGCAGGCATCAGACATTCGTGCCGCAACTAACCCAGACGAAGTACTCTTCGTGATTGACGCAATGATCGGCCAAGACGCGGTGGCCACCGCGCAAGCGTTCAATGAGGGTGTTGGCTTTACCGGTGTCGTCCTGTCCAAGATGGACGGAGACGCCCGCGGTGGTGCCGCACTTTCGGTCAAGTACATTACCGGCAAACCAATCATGTTTGCCTCGACCGGTGAGAGTCTCAAAGACTTTGAAGTCTTTCATCCGGACCGTATGGCCTCGCGCATCCTCGACATGGGCGACGTTATGTCGCTTATCGAACAGGCCGAACGGACTATGGATAAGTCCGAGGCCGAGCGCATGGCAAAGAAGTTTGCTGATCAGGAAGACTTCACCCTGGAAGACTTCTTGGGTCAAATGCAACAGCTGAAGCAAATGGGCTCCATGAAAAAGATGCTCATGATGATGCCCGGCGCGCAAGACATGAAGAAGCAGCTCGATCAGTTTGATGATTCGCAGGTGAATCGCATCGAGGCCATTATTCAGTCGATGACCCCGTATGAGCGTAATGTGCCAAAGAGCATTAATGGGTCACGCCGAGCACGTATTGCGGCTGGTTCCGGTGTGCACGTCTCCGAAGTCAATACCTTGCTCGAGCGCTTCCGCGAAGCTCAAAAGATGATGAAGAAAATGGCCGCCGGTGGAGGCATGCCGGGAATGCCAGGTATGCCTGGCGGTGGCGCTGGAGGTGGCAAACGCAACCAGCGCAAGGGTAAAGGCAAAGGCAAGAACCGCAAGCAACAGCGTTTTGGTAACCCGGCGCGTGCTGAAGAAGAGGCACGCAAGGAAAAAGAACGCCAAGCGCAGAAGGCATCCCAGAATCTCGGGTCAGCTTTTGGCGCGGGTGCCGATCCTAAGAATTTCGATCCTTCGCAGCTCAACTTGCCTAAAGGCTTCGACAAGTACTTGAAGTAAGCTTTTGTAGCTATCCCGACGCGGCCTGTTTCTGAACTGGGCAGGCAGCGCTTCTTAAGTTTAACGATGCAAAGTCTGCACCGTGTAAGAAAATTGGTTTGGAGTAAACCACGTGAAAGAACTCGTTGTAATAGGTCAAGGATACGTTGGTCTGCCGCTCTCGCAGGCTGCCAGTAAAGCAGGCTTTAAAGTAACTGGCTTGGACGTAAGTGCGGAAATTGTTCGAGACCTAAACTCTGGATCGTCCCACGTTGAAGATATCCCTGATGAAGACCTGAAGGCTATGCTGGAAAGTGGGTATCAGGCAACTACAGACAGCACGGCTATCCAGGACGCAGACGTGGTTGTTGTTTGTGTGCCTACGCCACTCGGGGATGCTGGCAGACCCGACCTGGGAGCGGTTGAGTCAGCGACTGCTGCCGTAGCCGAAAACCTCACGAAAAAATCGTTAGTTGTCCTAGAATCAACTACATATCCGGGAACAACAGAGGAAGTCCTGCTTCCTGCCCTTGAAGAAAAAGGCCGCGAGATCGATGTTGATTTCCATCTAGCTTTCTCCCCAGAACGTATTGACCCGGGGAATACGACGTATCGTCTCGAAAATACTCCGAAAGTCGTTGGTGGAGTCACCGCGAAATCGGGAGACCAGGCGGTTGCTTTCTATAGTGAGTTCATCGAGGAAGTCGTCAAAGTCAAAGGTGCCAAAGAAGCCGAGACTGCGAAGTTGCTCGAAAACACGTACCGGCACATCAACATCGGGCTGGTAAACGAGATGGCGAAGTTCAGTCATGAATTGGACATTGATATATGGGAAGTAATCAAAGCGGCGAAAACTAAGCCGTTTGGGTTCCAGGCGTTTTACCCAGGCCCAGGAGTTGGTGGACACTGCATTCCGATCGATCCCAGCTATTTGAACTACTCAGTGCGTAAAGCGCTAGGACATCCTTTCCGCTTTGTAGATCTCGCGGAAGACATCAATAATTCGATGCCGAATTATGTCGTCCAACGTGTGCAAGACCTCTTGAACGAAGATCAGAAATCATTGAGTGGATCGAATGTTTTGCTGCTCGGAGTAAGTTACAAATCCAATATCGCGGATCAACGACACTCACCAGCAGTGCCTGTTGGCCATGGTCTTGCTGCCAAAGGTGCCATCATTTCGTATCATGATGCGAACGTACCTACATGGGAACTCGACGGGCAGGAACACGAATCCGTCGCTGACCTCGATCAGGCGGTTCAGGACGCAGATATTGTCATCCTGCTGCAGGCTCACCGCGAGTACGATCTGCAAGACATTGGGGCAAAAGCAAGGTTGCTATTTGATACCCGTGGCGCAACTACTGGTGAGAACGCACACGTTTTGTAAGCGTGGCTTGGCGATTCGCCATTTAGGTGACTATCTGCCATAATAGTCCGGTACTGATCCATCGTGTCGGATTACCCTCTATTCTCTGATCGATGTGTCCGTCCGTGATGTATCCAGGTTCCTGCCCCCAGGTGCCGTGGAAGGATCACAAAAATAATATGAAACAGGAGCAACCACAAAAGTGGCCGTACGAATCCGTTTAAAACGTTTTGGTAAGATCCGTTCCCCTCACTACCGTGTAGTAGTTGCAGACCAGCGCGCAAAGCGTGACGGTGCTGCCATCGAAGAGATCGGTATCTACCACCCAACTAAAGAACCCTCAGTTATCAGAATCGATTCTGAGCGTGCACAGTACTGGCTCGGCGTTGGTGCACAACCATCTGAGCAGGTAACTGCTCTGTTGAAGCTGACCGGTGACTGGCAAAAATTCAAGGGTGAAGAATATGACGAATCCGTCATGAAGCACCCTGCTGAAAAAGATGCTTTTGTCGTCCCTGAAAAGGGTTCGGTAGTTCTGCCGGAAGCACCGGAGCCGACACCAGAAGCTGCTCTTACTCCAGATGCTGCTGCTACTGAAGAAAAGACTGAAGAGGCAGCTGAGTAGTGACCATGTTGCAGGAAGCGTTAGAACACCTGGTCCAGGGGATAGTCGATTATCCCGAAGATGTACAGGTTGATCTTCGCAACAACAGGCGTGGAGAAATGCTCAGTGTCCACGTGCATCCAGATGATCTCGGCAGAGTCATCGGACGCAAGGGCCGGACCGCAAATGCGCTCCGTGCCGTTGTTGAGGGACTTGCAGGATATTCAGTCCGTGTCGACGTAGTTGATACAGACCGCCGAAGGTAATTGTGTGATGAATGGGACCGTTTAACTTTGGAACACCAGAGTTAAACGGTCCCATTCATTAAGAGCCTAGTGTCTATTTGGCCACTAGCCGAGCTGTGATTAGTAGTGGGTGGGAGTAACTTGTGGGATCCTCAGCGGTAGTGCGTGCTATGGAGTTTTTAAAGAAGCTCCAAAAACCCAAGAGCTTCTCGGGTGAAACAACAGTCAGTCATCCAAGCTCTCCGAGCTCTGAACACGTGGGGCCAGCCTGTCTTGTGAATCCGGTAATGAATTATTATCGGCATAAGGTGAGCTCGAACCTTGATTCCTTTGTCAAATTCGCTATGCGGAGTCGCTCAGTTCATGTTCGGGACGTTCTTGCAGGAGTCTCGTCCGATGAGTATCCCGGCTACGCTGATTTGCTTGCAGCAATTGATTCCTTTTTGACGAGTCAGACTAGTTTTAGTTCGGTGCGCCTGGAAGAGCTCTATAATCACCGTATTTTGCTATCACTCGCTAATTTAGTAGCCAACACGGCGCGAGATGATGTCGACACTCACGCGTCCTTACGTATTTATGATTTCGTTCTGCAAGTTTTCGAAAGTGACGCGTTTGATAGCAACGATAAGATGCAGTATCTCGAGGCGCTGGTAGAAGGAGACAGAGGCGATGAACTCGGTCGGCTGGGTGATGTCTTTCAAATAAATGAACTGGCGCCTATGCAGTCTGATTTGTTAGATATCCAGAGGATCAGGCGATCGGCACCTTCCGAAACGTCGTGGGTTGAAGCCATGAACCGTTTTTATTCGCGGTTAGGCATGTCCAAGATACGTTTGACGGGAGACGACAAACTACCATTTTTAGATCGACTCGAATCGGACACGCGGGTCGTTGTAGACGGCCCCACTGTATCAGTGATCATGCCCACCTACTGTCCGGGGCCTGGTATCCGGACTGCGGTTCGTAGCTTGTTACAACAGACCTGGAAAAACACTGAAATTATCATCGTGGATGATGCATCACCAGTCGAATATCGGGACTTGTTTCTGGAGCTTGAAAATCTTGGGCCGTCAATACGTGTGCTGAGACAAGACACCAACTCGGGTGCTTATGTTGCAAGAAATAGGGGAGTGTCTGACGCGACTGGGGAATTTATTACCATCCACGACGACGATGACTGGTCTCACCCCGACAAACTTGCGTTGCAAATGGAAGCACTGCTTGGCAACAACGAAATAATTGCAAGTAGCTCTGCGCATATACGTACTACAGCGGATCTTGATTTTAAGCGTGTCAATACTCAACCTAGCTACCTGCAAATGAATTACTCCTCGCTTATGTTTCACCGGAGTCTCATTGCCGAGATTGGCATGTGGGATACTGTGAATAGAGGTGCCGATGGTGAGTTCCTACTTCGAATGATTACACGGTTTGGCGCATCGAGAATAGCTGAACTTGCGGAGAAGCCACTTTCCTTCAGCCGAATCTGGAGCGGGTCTTTGACTTCAGGGGAAATGTCGCGCGGGTACTTTGCGCAATCCAGGCTCTTGTACCGGGAAGCCTTTCGAAAGTGGCATCGAGAAACTAAAAAAGCTGGTTCTCAGTTAATTTTGAATGTGAATGAACCACGCCAATTTCCAGTACCGACTACATTCGAAGCTGGTAGGAGAAATGCTGACCTAGGGACTTTCGACGTCATATACGTTACAGATTTTTTCCGTCAGGCAAAGTACCCTCAGACTGTTTTGGCGGAGTTAAACGCATTCATCGACGCCGGGTTGCGTGTGGGCTATATGCAACTACCTTCACCTGAAACAGTCGATCCGTCCGGATTCTCACCACTTCTTTTTGAAATGCAGCTTGAGGGCAATTTGACACAGGTGTCTCATGACGATGTCGCTTGCACCGAACTACTAGTCGTTTATGGCAGCGCTATGGGGATGTTTTTAGATAATTTGGGGAGTACGGTAAGGAGCCGTCGCAGCATACTAGTGCATCATGAATTGCCGAGCCTAGGCGGAGAGGAAAACCGTCGTCCCGCTTTGCTTGCACAATCCCTGCGGAATCTAGATCGTTGCTTTGATACACGCTTCCGGGTCACCGGAGCAACTAAATATGACTACAATTGGCTAAAATCTTCTTCGCCGAGAGGGCGATTGCTGCCAACACACCTTATTTGGCATCCTGTGCTTAGCGAAAGAGCACACGAGATTTCGGTGCCCGAGGGGACCCCGACCGTCGGATTTCATTCGCACGGTAATGCATATCGGTGGCCTGCCACAGAGGCAGAATTTGTAGAGATTTACGATTCTCCTGAATTTCATACGAGAATATTCGGAAATGTAAATCCGGCCGTTAAAAAATATGGTGGGGAGGCGTTTAAGAAAATATCTATTCTTAAACCTCAGAACTACACTAAAAGACAGTTTTTCGATGATATAAGTTTCTGGGTTTACTATCCGCATCATCGGCTCAGCGTGCAACCTTGGCTTCCTGTGTTGGAAGCAATGCGTGCAGGCAAGGTTGTTATATTACCAAAACGTTTAGAACCTACATACGGGGACGGTGCTATCTACGTGGAACCTGAAGAAGTAGGTGCGACTGTAAATAGGCTGGCCAATGATCCACGAAGTTTCATCAGTCAAGCTACTCTGGGGCAGAAGTTCGTTGCTGACCGTTTTACAAATGACCGGCTTTTGGAGCGGTATAGGCGCCTGGTGTCGTCAACGTCAGAAGCCTGAGGGACATTCTCATTCTTGCCGTACGTCGACGTCTAACGATTGTACGTGTTTGATTTCTTCTCCGCGCTGGTATGCGTACCGCCCGAGTAGACACGAGAAAATAGATGTGAATAGAACTTCTCGAATTACCTAGGCCAACCAAGTATGTAGTGTATGGCTAGCCCCTTCGGCAATTTTGGCATGCACCAAATTGTCTTAAGGTTCTAGCTGGTATGGTAACGCGTTAAATCCGTCAAGAATATGAGAAAGGTCCAAATGAAAAAGTTCCACAAAGATCTACATATAACGGCAAAACCACCTGAAGATCCCTCCGGCCTACCAGAACGTGTAACTAGAGCGTGTCTCCTATTTGCGTAGCCAGGCTACGACAGCGCAGAGGACTGCGGTAGCCCGGTAGGTGATGGCCATTTTGTCGTAGCGGGTAGC
>NZ_BAAGSP010000035.1:0-27400 GCF_054782375.1 Yaniella soli | reverse complement strand
AGCTCAGGCGCCAGCTACCGTCTGGGCGCTAACGGCGCGGGTAACCAGTGGGACTGCTCCAGCTTCAGCCAGCAGGCCTTGAGCCAGGATGGCAAGAGCATTCCGCGCACGTCTGCAGCACAGTACGCGTCTGCACAAAAAATCTCCAAGAGCCAGCTGCAAGCAGGTGACCTCGTATTCTATGGCAACGGCGGCGTCAGCCACGTAGCCGTATACGTCGGTGACGGCCAGATCGCCCACGCTCGCAACCCAAGCGCGGGACTGTCCACGAATAGCCTGGACTCATACTCTGCTTACAATAACGTCGTCGGATACGGACGCTACTAAGCCGAAATAGCGCTCTACGCCCCATATCTCAGCTCTGGCCCCGATGAAATTTTCATCAGGGCCAGAGCTTTTTGGCGTCTGTACTTCTACACCGTCATCTTGAGACCATGGACCTATCGCGTCAAGATGGAAAAGGTCTAAGGCGTTCTCAATAAGTCTTCGAGACCGTCCTTCGAAGTACGTACCGTGAATAATTTTCACCGTCTCGATTGAGCCTGCACCAACCAAGAGGACATCAATCGCGTCGTTGCCCCAATGCTTATATTCGAATCGTGAATACTCTTCCAGCGCCTCTTCTCATTGCCGATCTCTGCGGCAAAGTTATTTCGCTAAACTCTTTGGTCCTCTAGCACCGCGTGGGCGGCCCACGCCCCGGGCATGCCATGGACGCCGGCACCGGGCGGGGTTGCCGAGGAACAGATGTAGAGGCCAGGAACGCCCATTCGATACGGTTCGAGGGTCAGACCACCGCGCAGCATCGACTGCAGCCCGCCCATCGAGCCACCAGCAATGTCCCCACCAACCAGATTCGGGTTCCAGTTCTCGAGGTCACCGGGATCCCAAATCTTCTTGTCCAACACCTTGGCACCAAAACCGGGGGCAAACCGCTCCAGCTGGCCGGCAATCGCATCGGCAACATATTCGCGATCAGCGGCAGCAGGTCGATACCCGTGTGGCACGTGGGTATACGTCCACAACACATGCTTGCCCTCCGGCGCACGCGACGGATCAGCGACCTGGGGCTGGGTGACCATCACGAAGGGCCGATCAGGAATCCGCCCGGCGTTGACCTGCGCCTCGGCCAATCGAATTTCGGCGGCCCGGCCACCCAGGTGCACGGTCGTGGCATTGGCGACCCGGTCATCAGCCCAGTCCACCGGGCCATCGAGGAGCCAGTCGACCTTATAGACACCGGGACCATAGCGCCATCGTTGGAGTCGATGCACGGTGGTCTCGGGCAGGTCGCGTAATTGTTTGCCGCGCATCACCAGCGCCTGGGACGGGGTAACATCCAGCATGGTTGCACGGGCGGACGGCAGATCATCGAGATCGGTGACTTCGGCGCTGGTATGGATCTCGCCGCCATATTCGGTGATGACTTGCACCAGGGCGTCGACGAGTGCGCCGGTGCCACCTTTGACGACGGGCCAGCCACGCGTCATCCCCAGGGCTGAGAACAAGACCCCGAATGTCGAGGTGAATGGGTGTCCCAGCGGCGTATTGGCGTGCGCTGCGGAGCCGGTGAATAGGGCGCGTGCGGGTTCTTCACGAAACGCGGTGCGCACAAACCACGTTGACGGCGGGGTGGACAACAACCCGAATTGGGCCATCTTGACCGGATGATCGGGGAAGCGCAGGATGGGCCGCAGAATCTGTTCGAGATAGTCATCGATCGAATTGACGATCCCCCGGTGAATCAGCCGCCACGCGGTCGAGTCGACTCCCAGTGCCCGGGCGGTCTTACGGACATCGCGATGCAGGATGGCCGCCGGGGCATCATCAAACGGGTGGGCCATAGGGTACTCGGAATGCAACCATTCCAACCCGTAGTCTTCCAACCCGAGGTGCCGAAAGATCGGGGAGGCAACACCAAAGGGGTGGGCTGCAGCTCCCAGGTCTACGATCGAGCCATCACCGAACACATCCGCCGATGCTGCGGCACCACCCACGTTCGCGTTGCGTTCATAAATGCGTACATGCCACCCGGCGCGGGCCAGCAGAGCGGCCGCGGTGAGTCCGTTTGGTCCGGAGCCCACGATATTGACGTGCGGCCTGGCGGTGACAGACATGTTGATCCCCCAGACGTTACCCGGTGATGATGAGCAGTTTTCCTAGCCTCCCAGAGTAGCTTAACGACAACGTCTCCGGCACGTTACTGCTCTTCGTTGGATTCAAGATCGATGCTGTCTCGAACCGTTACGCTTATCGCACTGTTCATCGTCATGTCCGGTACCGAAAGGGAGAAATTCAAGGTAGCGCAAGCCTGCCTGGCCACCATCGCTGCGGTGTCGTAGAGAACGTGCTCAATTCTCGACTCTGTCACCAGTCTGACGATCTGTTCTTCATCGAGCTCATACAGGTCTTCAACGACGTCGCCCTCCGCCCGTCCCATCACACCAATATGAGCTCGCTCTTCTTGCTCTTGCATCGTGAGGGTTGCAAACAGAAAGACCCCGATCTCACGAAACACTCGGATCTCGATTCGAAACTCTTGCTCTTCGACTCGGTTCAAAGAAAGTCCCGCTTGGATATGCGCTGGACGGATATCACGCAGACTGATCATGGTTGCACTGCCCACTGGCTGTCACGCATTTTCATATCACGGACGCTGCGTGCGATGTTTACACTTAGACTTCAAGCATTAAAGTATGGAAAACACTAAGTTGACCAGTGCGTTCATACTTGAATTTCAGAAGTACTGCGACGAATTTCGACCCGAGAAGTATCCACACATTGAAACTTTGAATGTCATACTCGAATTTTTTAAGTCTGATATCAAAGTTTGGACGGACCGACCATTGGTTTCTTCCCGTCAGGACGGAAAGGCTCAGGCGGGCTGCAACGAGCCGCCCCGGTCGGGCATCTCAAAGGGAACAGCGACTTTAGTGGCCTCGGCGTAGTCGAAAGGTTCAGTCTTCACCGTCAGCTGCTTGTGATTCGACAGCATGGTGAAAAGCATTCCCACAGTTCTCTGTGGGTGTGCTATCACCGAGCCAGACATCTGAGCTTCAAGAGTATCGTCAGCGCTGCCGTTGTTTGGGATCACATGTGCCATTTGTAGTTCGCCATTCATGACAACGGCTGCAACTACGGTCCGCCCCGAACCGGCTGATTGATCGATTCGTTTAGAGAAGTCACCAAGCGGCTCGCCTTCGAGAGCAGGAACAATCGGAGTGCCCGACTTGTAGCTGTTGAGAGCAAGTGCAGCCCGGCCATCTTGAGAAGCGAGCAATGTAGCAATACACCGCCGAACAGCTGAGTATTTACTTCCAGTCATCGTTCCACCTCCGGACATTGTGCGCCCACTCTTTTTCCATTTTGTCTACACAGTATTGAAACCATGCGTCAACGGTTTCCCATTCTGATCCATCTACAACGATCTCGTGGATCGGCTGACGGTCAACAAAGTCTTCTTGCTTTTTGTTAAACACGTGTCTGTGGATGACTCCGTGGCAACAGTCTATGCGCGCGACATCGAAAACTCGAGTGGCGCTAATGTACTGATGCACTATTGCAAAATCTACAATTTTGCCACGGTATATATCTTGCCGATACGTCAATACGTGCCCACCATCGTCGTATATCGGTAATTCCAATCGGTCATCGAGAAAATCGTAGTCCGGTGGGGCGTAAGTCTCCGAGTTAGGAGATAAATCATGATGCGGGAGCCGCCGTCGATCACGTCCAGGTTGCACGTCTCCCCTATCGCCAATAAGTTCATTCGGCATCCACCGTAGAACGTACAACGATGTACGGCCATGCGTGTCGTTCACCCTGTGGACTAGGTATCTCAATGAACTCGCCACAAGTCTCAGGCCGCATTGAGTAATTCCAGGGCTTCGGACATTTCGTTTCTGCATCGCTTGTCTAATTGCGCGACGCCATGATTCCTCCTGGCGATCTGGAGAAAACCGAATCTGTTGACCGATTTTGGCCGATGGCCAGTGGCCTCGGTTCATCAGTCGGATGCGGGTAGTAGGGCTCTGCCTCGTACAGGTATAGAGATAGTGCCCCGAAGCGTTGAAATGTTGCGCTTCGGGGCAGGACTTAGCGTGCTGCAGATGCAGTATTCGCTGGCCGACGGAGCTTGCCGCCAATTATGGTTGCCACAACGTTGACGGTGGGCAGGTCATCGGCGTCGACAGCAAAAACATCCTGATCAAAGATCGTGAAATCTGCGAGCATCCCGTTGGCAATCATGCCGCGGTCCGTCTCACCCCACGAGCGAGCGCGGTCACTTGTGTATCCCGCAATCAGCGCTTCACGGGACAGGGCCTCGTCGGGCACGACAGGTTCCGTTTCCGGTTTGCCGACCTGGCGACGCAGCTCCCCTTCGGCAATGACCGCCAGTGGATCAGACGGCGCGACGGGCCAGTCGGAACCAATGGCAACCACGGCGCCGGTTTGACGAATACTGTTGGTGCGCCAGGCGTCTTTTCGGCGATCATCTCCCAGACGCTGCGACCAGTTGTCAGAACCGTCTGGAGCACAAAACAGCGTGCAATGGCGCGGCTGCATGCTCACCGCTGCACCAACTTCGGTGAAGCGTGGCACGAGCCGATCGGGCAGGGTTTCGATGTGTTCGATGCGGTGGCCCGGTTTATCGTCGGCAGCGTGCGGCTGGGTAGTCTCGGCAATCACATCGAGTACATATTCGACACCGGCGTCGCCGATTGCGTGGGTTGTGGTGCGGATTCCTTGGGCGTCTAAGCGTAGTAGCACTTCGCGGTAAGACGCAGGGTCCAGCCACAGTGGGCGGGTAGATTGGCCGTTGATGTCGGGGTAAGACAACCATGAAGTGCCATTGTCGATGGTGCCGTCGATCATGAGTTTGACGCCGTCGACGCCCCAGCGCCGCCCGGTGGTGCCTTGCATGTCAATAATTTCGGTGATGATCTCATCCTGATCGCCGGGCATGATCCACGGGGAAAACGTCAGGCGGATGGGCAGTTCACCGCGTTCTTCGGCTGCCCGGACTAAGTCAAGCATTCCGTCGGTGCGGTCCAGAATTTGTCCGCCGGTAATTCCCTCATCTGCCATCGATTCGAGCACTTCGAGGAACAGCTCCAGACGGGTTTCAAATGGGATCGCGGGCATCACCTGGTTCACCAGGTTCATGGCCTCCCATTCTTTGAGGAACCCGGTCGGCTTGCCCTGCGCGTCGATTTCAACTTCGGATTGCGACTTGAACTGCTCGGTACCATCGACACCGGACAGCTGAAGGGCGCGGGAGTTCACAACGCCCGAGTGGGCATCGAACATGCGAATAAACACCGGCTGGTCGACCACCGACCGGTCAATATCTGCGGCACAAATGTTGCGATCTGCAATCACCGTGGGGTCAAGCCCCCATGCGAAAACCCATTCGCCTTCGCCGGTGCTAGCTGCCGCTTGTGTCAGGGCGTCATCAAGTTGTTGGGTAGTGGTGACCTCGCTCAAATCGAAACCGCGGGCCATTTCAGCACCAAGGATCGGGTGGATATGAGCATCAACAAATCCGGGCAGGATCATCTGGGTGCCAAAGTCTTGAGTCTCTTGGGCAGTCAGCTGCTCGGCCTCGGCCCGTGTGCCCAGCCAGGCAATCTCCCCATTGATCACGGCAACCGCCTCAGCGGTTGACATCTCGGGGTTCATGGTGCGGATATCACCGAGGATCAGAGTATCGAAAGTGGTCATGGTGCAGTGTGCTCGCTTTCACGGGATCCGACTGTTTCGGTTTCGGGGGTAGAGAGTTCGTCGCTTTCGTCGTCGAGACGGGGCGGCTTTACGCGGAATCCTTTGGTGAGTGCGACGAGATAGATCAGGCCCAGGAGCATCCATAGCCCACCAATAACCAGGGCGTTGCCCGGCAGCGACGTCCACAACCAAATGGTCAATAGAAAGCCGGTGCCCGGCAGGATCAGGTATTTGAAGGTTTCGCGGCCTGAGCGCAGCTTGTCGTCGAAATAGAATTTCTTGATTACGGCTAGGTTCACCATGGTGAAGGCTGCCAGGGCGCCAAAGGAGACGATGGTAATGACAAAGTCCAGGGGCAATACGATAGCGAGGAGTCCGACGGCAGATACGAACAGGGTCGCCCGCACCGGGGTTTGGAAGCGTTTATTCAGCACACCGAACACCCGACGTGGCAGCACACCGTTACGCCCCATGGTGTACAAGATGCGCGAAACCGAGGCTTGTGAGGCCAGCGCTGAGCCGGTGGCACCGGCGATCAGCATCGCGGCGAAGAAGTTCGACAACCAGACGCCACCTGCTGCGGCGATGACTTCTGCAGACGCCGTGTCAATATTTTCGAAGCTGCGCCAGTCTGGAATAAGGAGATAAGACACGAACGACAGAATGATGAACGTTGCGCCACCGATGAAGGTAACCAGCATGATAGCCCGTGGAATGTCACGTTTGGGCTGTTTTGCTTCCTCGCTGAGTGTTGAGACGGCGTCGAAGCCCAAGAAGGACAGGCACAGGATGGCGGCACCGGTAAACAGTGCGCCGGTGCCATCTTCGCCAGTGAACGCCACACTGAGGCTTGGTAGCTCTTGGCCCGAGACCGTAGTGATGGTCAGCGCTATAAAGACCACGGCAAAAATGACCTGGAGTGCTACGACCAGGCCGTTATAGGTAGTCACCGACTTGATGCCGATAACATTCAGGATGGTCACAAGGCCTACCCCGCCTATAACCCACACCCAAAATGGCACGGCGGGGATATAGGTAGCCATGTAGAGGCCGATGAGTAGATAGTTCAGCATCGGCAATAACAGGTAGTCGAGCATGAGCGTCCAGCCGGTCACGAAGCCGGTGCCACCGCCGAAGGCCTTTTGACTATAGCTGTAGGCGCTCCCTGCGACCGGATAACGCTGCGCCATCTTGCCGTAGCTCAGCGCGGTGAACAGCATGACGATCAGCGTGATGATATACGCGCCGGCCACGCCGTTATCAGTGACTTGAGCGACCGGCCCTAATGAGGAGAAGATCGTCAGCGGCACCATGTATGCCAAGCCGAATAAGGTCAACGACGCGACCCCGAGGACGCGGCGCAGTTTTACCGGCGGTCGCGCCGGTATGAGTCGTTTCGGTCCTGCGACTGAGGTCATGTGGTCTCCTCCAATGTTTTGGGTCATGCTGGCAGGTCGTGGCTTGCATCACCTGTGACCCATAGCACGTGACAGACTAATGAATGATATTCATTTATGCAACTCACGCAATAAAATTAGACCCGCCGAGGTTGTGGCGTTTGGGGACGCGACGTGCAACACTATGTGAACATCGTTCATTATTGGTGTAGCGGCAGTCCAAGCAGCAGAAAGCGAGACCCAATGTTTGATGTGAAAGAAAAAACGATTGCTCAGCTTCGACAAGCGTTAGAGACCGGCGAGACGACGGCGGTCAAACTACTCGAAACCTATAAGCAGCGTATCGCCGCATTTGATCGGCCCGCGCCCGATCGCACCGACGGGCTCGCCGCAGATGGCGAGGTGCCGCTCAATTCCGTAATAGTCGAAAACCCGCACGCCATCGAGGAAGCTCAGGCCTCGGATCGACGTCGGGCGGCAGGAAAGGTCCTGGGGCCGCTGGATGGTATCCCGTATACCGCCAAGAATTCGTTTATGGTCGCCGGGCTGACGGTTGCTGCGGGATCGCCAGCCTTCCAGGATCTCATTGCCCAGCACGACGCATTCAGCATTGAGCAGCTGCGAGCCGCCGGCGCAATCTTATTGGGTCTGACGAACATGCCACCGATGGCCAATGGGGGCATGCAGCGCGGCGTCTACGGTCGCGCCGAAAGCCCGTATAACAACGAATACCTGACCAGCGCTTTTGCCTCGGGATCGTCGAATGGTTCGGGGACAGCAACTGCTGCAAGTTTTGCCGCTTTTGGGCTGGGCGAAGAGACCTGGTCTTCAGGTCGGGCGCCAGCGTCCTGCAACGCCCTATGCGCCTACACTCCATCCCGGGGTGTCATTTCGATGCGCGGCAATTGGCCCCTGGTGCCGACCATGGATGTGGTCGTCCCACACACTCGCACGATGGCAGACCTACTCGAGGTGCTCGACGTCATGGTCGCCGATGACCCCGAAGCCCGCGGCGATTTCTGGCGGATCCAACCCTGGGTCGACATCCCTAAAGCTTCACAGGTCCGGCCTGATTCCTATACTCATCTGACGCAACGAAGTGAACAGGAACATCCCCTAGCGGGGCAGCGTTTTGGCGTGCCCGCGATGTACATTAATGCCGACGACCAGGCCGGCACCGGCCCAGATCACCGCGACGAACAAGGCATCGGCGGCCCAATGGGACAGCGCATCACCACCCGCGACTCGGTGATGGCACGCTGGCAGCAAGCCCGTGCAGCGCTGGAAGCCGCAGGCGCTGAAATCATCGTCGTCGATTTTCCGGCGGTCACCAATTACGAAGGGGATCGTGAAGGGGCTGCGACCATCGCGAATCGTGGTCTTGTTCCGCAAGCCTTCCTGAACGCCGAAGTCACCGGTCTAGCTGCCTGGTCGTGGGAAGATTTTCTGCAGGCCAATGGCGATCCACAGTTGAACTCCTTGCGCCAGGTGGACGGCGCGATGATCTTCCCGCATCCACCGGGTGCCCTGGAGGATCGCTATGACGGTTTTGATGACGATGTGGCAACCTACCCCGGGTTGATCACCGAGCACGGCTTCGGTCCGCTGGGTGACGTTGTGGCACTCACCGATCCAACCGTCCTAGCCGCCGGTGTACACGGACTAGAACAAACCCGGCAGGTGGATCTCGAACAGTGGATGGATGAGCTACAGCTGGATGCGGTGATTTTTCCGGCGATGGCGGATGTTGGCCCGGCCGATGCAGACGTCTCGGAAGTCTCCGCCGAGGCTGCCTGGCGCAACGGCGTGTGGGTTGCCAACGGCAACCTGGTACCGCGGCACTTGGGCATCCCGACGGTCACCGTGCCGATGGGCACGATGGATGACGCTGGTATGCCTGTGGGACTGACGTTTGCCGGTCGCGCCTACGATGACACGAAACTCCTCACGGCTGCTCACGCCTTTGAATCGGTCACGCAGTGGCGCACCGCGCCCTCGCGGACAACGTACAACTAATCTGCCGCGGCAGGCTGACCGGTCAGCGCCAGGGTGAAAGCGATGAGCGCGGATAACCCAAAACGAAACGGATGATCCGCGTACACGTTATTAGCATCCGGCGCCTCAGCGGACTCGTCGTGAGCACGCTTAGACGCGCTCACGGCGCGTGCGAGCCAGGCACTGCCTTCGGACTCGTCGCCCGCGTCCAGCACCGTGCTGGGGGCATTGAGGTCCAAGGCGGAGCCGAACAGAAATGACTCGAAGGCCACGATCACGTTTATGACCTGCGGCTCGGGCACTCCGGCGACCATCAACGCCTGGGCCACGACGTTATACATGCGCGATGACTGCGGCGCATCCGACACGGGAGTCACCGCTATAAGCGGGATCAGCGATGGGTACTTCGCAAAGACCGCTCGATAGGAGCGAGCCCAGTCTTCCAACGCTTCCTCCAGGGTGGTCCGCAACGCAATAACCCCCACCATGCCGCGCACCGATACCTGCGACATGAGGGCCTCTTGAATCAGCAACACCAGATCAGCCTTATTATCCAGGTGGTTATACAGTGCCGATGCAGCAACTCCAAGCTCTTTGGCCAGCTGGCTCATCGTGAGCCGCTCGAGCCCACTTTCGGCCACAAAGGCCAGCGCCTGCTCCGCGATCATTTGGCGATTCAACACCGGCCTAGTTGGCCGCCCTGCTCGACGTGGTTCGTTACCCAAGATTCCCTCAAAACATTGTCAACACATTGCCACCATCGTACAAGCACGCTAGGTCACGACGACCGCGCTTCCTCACGCGAGCAGTGGCCGCGCCTATACAGCGGCGCAAAACATATGTACCATATCACTAAATGAACATCATTCATTATAGGAAAGAACCTCATGTCTACTGCATTTGAAACCTCCCCAGCGCGCCCTACTCTTGAACGCGATGTCGTCGTCATTGGCGCTGGCCCCGCTGGCCTGATGGCCGCCTATACGTTGAAAAAGGCCGGCAAAAGTGTGGCCGTCATCGAAGCCCGCCAGCGCGTTGGCGGACGCACCTGGAACGGCGCGGTGCGTGATATCAACGGCACCGAGCACTTCATCGAAATCGGTGGGCAATGGATCTCTCCTGACCAAACCCGCCTGATCAGCCTGGTCGACGAGTTAGGTCTGAAAACTTTCAAGCGCTACCGCGACGGCGATAGCGTCTACCTTTCTCCAGACGGTACCCGCCACACCTACTCGGGCGATCTCATGCCGGTATCTGACACCACCAACGCCGAGATGGAAAAACTCATCGGTCTGCTCAACACCAAGGTTATGGAAATGGATGTCGAGCGCCCCTGGGAAATGCCAGACGCCACAGCTCTGGACAGCATTTCGTTTACCGCATGGCTCAAACAGCACTCCGACGACCAAGAAGCCATCGATAACGTCTCGATCTTTGTCGCCTCGGGCATGTTGACCAAACCCGCCCACACGTTCTCGGCACTGCAGGCAATTCTTATGGCTGCCTCGGCCGGGTCATTTTCCAACCTGGTGGATGAAGACTTTATTCTCGATGAACGCGTGGTCGGCGGAATGCAGTCGGTGTCCTTGAAAATGGCCGAATATCTGGGCGACGACGTATTTCTGGGCTCTCCGGTGCGCCAATTGAACTGGACCACCGAACGCGACCCCGCCACGGCCGATCAGCTGAATAATGTTGTCGCCGACGTGCGCAATGGTGTGGCCAACAACGGGGCTCCCGGCGAGGTCATCGCCTACGCCGATGAAGTCATCGTCAAAGCCGCAAACGCTGTCTTGGCCGTCCCACCAAACTTGTACCACCGTATCCAGTACGTCCCACCCATGCCGCGCGAACAGATGGTAGCCCACCAGCACCTGTCGATGGGGCTGGTCATTAAAATTCACGCCATCTATGAGACCCCGTTCTGGCGTGCCAAGGGCCTGTCGGGCACCGGGTTCGGCGGTGGCCACATGGTGCAGGAAGTCTATGACAACACGAACTACGGCCCCAATGCCGCCAACGGCACCGAGGGCGAAGATCCACACGGCGTACTCGTGAGCTTCATCTCCGATGTGCACGCCGAAGCCATGTGGGCACTGCCCGAGGAAGAACGCAAACACCGCATTCTGTCTGAGCTGGCGGCCTACCTCGGTGAGGAAGCCATGCACCCGATTGCGTTCTATCTGTCGGATATGGGTGCTGAAGAGTGGACCCGCGGTGCCTACGCCGCCAGCTATGATCTGGGAGGGCTCAGCCGTTGGGGCGACTTGCAAAACCAGCCCACCGGTCCCATCTACTACGCATGCTCGGATATTGCTGCCGAAGGCTACCAACACGTTGATGGCGCGGTCCGCCAGGGCGAACTCGCAGCCAACAGCATTCTGCAATACGCCACCGTCAGCGCCTAGCGCGGGACGACGACCAACCGTCCGACACCAGTTATCGAAATCCGGGTGCGGCCCAGACCGCGCCCCGCTACATCTCAACATCAGGAGGAGACCGTGACTACATCCCCCGCATACCAAACCATTAACCCGGCGACCGGGCAGGTACTCAAAGAGTACTCCATGATTGCCAATGACGATGTCGCCGCGATCGCTCAGCGTTCCAATGAGGCCTTTGCCTCTTGGCGTCAGCTGAGCATCGCCGATCGGGCTGCGAAAGTTGCCGCGCTAGCTGACCTCTTTGAGGCCAATGTGGACGAACTCGCTGCGATCATGACCAAGGAAATGGGCAAGCCCCTTGCTGAAGCGCACGAAGAAACCGAATTCTCCGCCGAGATTTTCCGCTACTACGCGACCAACGGCCAACGGCTCGCCCAAGACCAACAGGTCAGCGAAGACGACGAGACCATCTCGTATATCCAACGCCGACCCGTGGGTCCACTGCTGGGCATCATGCCGTGGAACTTCCCGTACTACCAGATCGCCCGCTTTGCCGCCCCAAACCTGGTGCTGGGCAACACCATCATTCTCAAACACGCCGAATCCTGTCCCGAGTCCGCACTGGCTGTGCAGCGCATGATGGACGAGGCCGGCATCCCGACAGGCGTCTACCAAAACGTATTCGCCACCCACGAGCAGATCTCAGCCTTCATCGCCGATCCGATGATCCAAGGTGTCTCACTGACCGGGTCTGAGCGCGCCGGTGCAGCCATCGCTGAACAAGCCGGCAAGCACCTGAAAAAAGCTGTTCTCGAGCTCGGCGGCTCCGACCCGTATGTCGTGTTGTCCACCGATGATGTCAAAGCTGCTGCACAACAAGCCTTCGCCGTGCGGATGGAAAACACGGGCCAAGCGTGTAACTCCAATAAACGCATGATCATCATGGACGACATCTACGACGATTTCGTCACCGAAATGACCGCCTTGGCGGCTGGTCTGAAACCCGGAGATCCAGCCAGCGACAACGACAACACGTACTCGCCGCTGTCATCACAAAAAGCGGCCGACACACTTATACAGCAACTCGAGACCGCCAAAGACGCCGGAGCCACGATCCACATCGGCGGCAACCGCGAAGAGCTGCCCGGCTTCTACGTCCAACCCACGGTGATCACCGATATCCCACAGGGTTCAGATGTCTATTACGAGGAGTTCTTCGGGCCGGTCATCAATATCTTTCGCGTAACCTCCGACGAAGAAGCCCTCCAGTTGGCCAACGACACCCAATATGGTCTGGGCTCGGCGGTTTTTGCCACCGATCAGGCCCGCGCACAGGCCTTCGCTGAACAGCTGAACGCCGGCATGGTAGGTGCCAACACCTCACCTGAAGAATCCGCAGAAGCACCCTTCGGCGGCGTGAAACGTTCTGGCTACGGCCGTGAACTCGGTCCCGTTGGTATGGATGAATTCGTGAACAAACGTCTCATGACGGTCAAGAAATAACACGCCCCCACACATCACGAAAAATGGTGGCTGCTCCTGAAAATGGAACAGCCACCATTTTTTATGTCGATTTGCTTCAGCAATAACGTAGGCCCGTAAGCGGGGATGAGTTCAGCCGACGTTAGTTCGTGACGGCTACAGCAGTCGCGCTGCGTTGACCTTGCACAAATGTAGCAAGGACACGCACTTCGGCAAGCTCCTCGGCACTCAAGTGAAGTGGATCGGCAGTAAATACCGTGAAATTGGCCTGAGCTCCGGCGACGATCTGGCCCTCATCGGTTGCACCAATCGCCTTCGCGGCATGGTTTGTATACCCCTCGAATGCTTCGAGTGCAGTGAGTCCCTGTTCCGGTTGCACCGGGTCAAGGCCGGGCTGTGCGACGGGACGACGGATGATCGATTCAGCCATCATGACCCGCGGATCATAGGGCGTGACTGGCCAATCACTACCCAATGCCAGCACCGCACCGGAGCGACGCAGGTCAGCACTGCGCCAGCCTCTAGCGGCGCGCACCTCCCCCAATCGTTGCGACCAGTTGTCGCTGCGATCAGCTCGTGTGTGACGCGTACCGTGAATCGGTTGCATACTTGCGGCAACGCCAAGTTGTGCAAAACGCGCCACCGTTTGATCCGGGATCGTCTCAATGTGTTCAATCCGATGCGACGCACGCGACGCGATATCGCCCAGCGCTTCGATGGCATCCAGCACAAACGAAACACCCTGGTCTCCAATGGCATGTGTAGCAGTGGAGATTCCTTTTTCGGCAAAGAACCGTAACGCATCGCGATAAGCTTGCGGGTCTGTCCAAATGGAATGCAGGCTTTCACCGTAGCAATCTGGTTCAGTCAACCATGCAGAGCCATTATCGATGGTTCCGTCAATCATGAATTTGACGCCTTCAACGCGCCAACGGCGGCCGTGGAGTCCCTGTTGCGCAGCGATTTCGTCCAACTGCTCTTGAGAACTACCGGGTGGCACCATGGGCGAGAAACGCAGCCGCAAGGGAAGTTCTGCCTGCGCCTCATAGCGTTCGAGGACTTCCTGGCTACCGGGGTGAAAATCCATCACGTGCGTGCCGGTCAGTCCTGCCTGGGCCATCCCGTTGAGCACTTCACCGAGGCGTTCCACCCGCTCTTGCATCGATTCGGTGGGCGCTTGGTTATATACCAGGTCCATGGCAACAAGCTCCAGCAAGTACCCGGTCGGAGCACCCGTTTCGTCAACCACAACCGCGGACTCGTCGGGAAACGTCTCGTTCCCCGTGAGGCCCACTGCAGTGATCGCTGCGGTATTAACAATCGCCGAGTGGGCGTCTCGCATGCGTAAGAAAATAGGACGATCATTGGTCACGTCGTCAAATATCCGACCATCGAAACCGGTTTCGGTAAAGATATTAGGATCCACGCCCCAACCGAACAACCATGTGCCAGATTCAACCTGCCGTGCGGCGGCTGCAAGCTGGTCTCGCACCTCGTGCAAACTGAGATCTGCCAACTGGACGCCGCGGGTCAGTTCGAGTCCAAACACGATATGGGTATGCCCATCGGTCAGTCCCGGGGTCACCGTTGCTCCGGGCATCTTGTCAATAGCAGTATGCTCATCGGCAAGTTCGCGCAGGTGTGTATCGTTGCCCACCTCGAGAATTCGACCATCGCGGATGGCAATGGCGTTTACACTGGCGGGATCTTCAACTGTAGTCGAGCTGAATGTGTGGACGCGCTCGGCGATCAGGATGAGCTCGGGCGCGGTGCGATCTGGTGCAGAGGACATTTAGGACACTCCTTCGGTTTTCTTTGGTTCAGGTGTTTCCGCAGCAGCTCCTGGTTGGACGGGTTCGTCCTGCCCGGCAGCGTCCAAAGCGCTATCGGTCACGTTGTTGCGGCGTTGGCTAATAATAAACAGTGCGAACCCGAATATGACGCTTGGAAGTGTCACTAACAGGGCATATTGCATCGGGCTGAGAATCCCCACGAGCTGTCCGCCGAGCAGTGGCCCAAATGCGACTCCTGCCAGATAGAAACCGGAGACGAGCACTCCCGTACGGCCGGTGACATCCATAACGGCGGCAAGACCGGTGACCAACACCAGGATGGCACCATACATGACGCCCCACAGGAGAATAGAAACCGAGTACGCGATATCAGATCCGGTCGTGATCATGATGAATTTCGTGATGGTGCTCAGAGCAATGAAGAGCACAAACGACCAACTGCGTCCGAGCCAGCGCAGTACGACGGGCGCCAGCAGGGCACCAATCAAACCACCAAAGACTTTTCCTGCCAACAGGGTGCTATTGAGCTCTGGGGTCACACCCGCCTGTTCCGATAGGACGCTGGCCATGGAGTACACCATGTCTTCGGTCAACGACCACAGACACATCGAGATGGCGACTACAAAGGCGCTGACTGTGAATACCGATGCTGCTGAGCCGCCACGCGACGTCGCCTGGCGTCGCTGCGAGGCAACCTCGTGGCGGTTCGGCATGTTCGGTAGCCCGCCGGCCAATAGGAGTCCGATGACACCTAGCGAAGCAATCGCAAAGAGCACCGCTCGCAAATCGTTATGGAACAGCGGCGCAATCGCCAGAAGCGCGGTCGCGCCCAAGCGGTTGATGATCATAACTACGGCGACCGAGCGATCTGGATTATCGGTCGATGATGCCGCAGCAGTTCCGGTGGCAATCATGACACCGGCACCCACACCACCGAGCATCAGCCCGACCATCACCGCAGGCACCGTCAAAATGATAGCCGCGGCACCGTATCCGATAATCATCAGGATGAGCCCGATCCGGCCAAGTCGAGGACGATCGGCCAGCGCGACGAATCGATTCGTCACAAACATCGTGAGCGCAGATGCAGCGGTCATGCCCGTTGCCAGCGCACCGGCCGTGGCAATATCGACGCCAAGGTCTTGAACCATGGCGGCAATGAGCACCGGCACCATATTGGCTGCCATCAGTGCAATTACCCAGGTCCCAACAAAGCCCAAGACGACTTTTTTCGTGAGTGTCGCAAGCGCGTTCCCTGGCGGTGAGGTCGCAATTGAGGACATGAAGACTCCTAATGCAAGTGTTGTCATCTGCAGGAACGTTCCGGCAATGTGATGCACATTACTCACAGTGCTGTGATCTTGTCAACACCACCGCTCAAAAGATCCACGACAAAGACGCACTGCTAAACTGCTCACATGCCGAAGCCTGAAGTGACCATTATCGATATCGCAAAGGCCCTCGGCATCTCGAAAACCACCGTCTCATCAGCCTTACACGGAAGCGGTCGAGTCTCTGCAGCGACCCGAGAACGCGTCAAAGCCATGGCCGCATCGATGGGTTACACCTCTAATCGCGCCGCCCAGCAACTTCGCAGCGGTCGTCATCATGCTATTGGCCTGCAAATTCCAGAAGACGTCTTGAATCTCGCGTTCTACATGGAGTTCGCCTTCGGTGCTGCAGAAGCTGCGGCCGAATACGGCATTGACCTGCTACTGCACACAAAACGGCCAGGCCGCCCAAGCCACAGCTTGGCGATCGACGGCTTGCTGATCATCGACCCAACCGAAGAAACCTTTCCTACGGCTCTGATAGCCCAGCGAGACACGCCGATTGTCGCCGTGGGCGCCTACTTCGGGCCGGGCGCTGAGCTTGTAAACGCCTGGATCGAGGCCGATCATCGAAGCCTGGTACAAACGGTACTTACCGAACTACAACGTCGCGGAGCGAGCGCCCCTGGCCATGTCGCGCTCACAGGACGGGCAGAGCCACTATGGATGTCGCGAGTCACGGCAGGCTACACCGATTGGTGCCATGCCCGCGGGATTGAACCCCACGTTCTACGAACTTCAATTGAACCCGGCGAGTCAGAAATCGCTGCGATACTCGATGCTGCAGGCGATAACGACGCTCTCCTCTGGACCGTCCAGGGAGCAGCCACCCGCGCCATGGCCCTCGCCGCCCGGCGCGGCGACCATACGACTCAAATGGCTACCATGGCGTCAGATCCGGGATCTTCGAATTTAGTCGGCATAGATCTGCGAGCGCGCGAGTACGGACAGAGCGCCGCCAAGCTCCTCTTGGATGTGCTAGCCGACAAAGTCGAACACGGCTCGAAGGTTTTACACCCAGCAGTACTGAGCACCCCAAAAGGCTGAAGGTTCCACCCCACCCCCTCGGGCCACACACCAGCGTGCGATGATCATGGCCATAAATGACTGGCGTTCATTTTTAGGGTATGCTGCAACTCACAAAGATTTCTTACGAGCGCTCTCGAGTAGCCCTTGAGCATACTCGTTACCTACGCAGGAGAACCGGATCATGGAGCAATCAGCCGTGAACTACGTGTCCATGCCACCCGAATGGGCGCCCCACGAACGCACCTGGATGTCATTTCCGCCGCCCAATGACACTTTTGGAGCAGAAGGGTCTGCAACACTTCGACGAGCGCGCATTGCATGGACCGCCGTGGCCAACACGATCGCTCGCTATGAATCGGTCACCGTCGTCGCATCTTCCAGCGACGCTGCCACTGCCGCAGAAATGCTGGGTTCGGATATCGAGATTCTCGAGGCACCGTTAGACGACGCCTGGATGCGCGACTCGGGCCCTACGTTTGTGCATGGCACAGATGACCAACTTGTCGCGGTCAATTGGATATTCAACGGTTGGGGTGCTCAAAGCTGGGCTGCGTGGGAACACGATGCCCAGCTTGGACATTTTGTCAGCGAACAAGCCGGCACGCCGACGTCAGATTCACCGCTGGTCAACGAGGGCGGCGCATTCCACGTCGATGGCAAAGGCACCGGGTTACTGACCGACACTGTCCAGCTCGACCCAGACCGCAATCGGAACGCAACCAAAGCGTCCGTAGAAAACGAAATCCACGCCCAGCTGGGCACTAACCATGCCGTGTGGCTGCCTCGCGGGTTGACCCGCGATTACGATGGCTTTGGAACGCGCGGGCACGTGGACATCGTGGCCTCATTCACCGAGCCCGGCTCGGTACTACTGCACCGTCAAGACAACCCCGACCACCCTGACCATGAGGTCAGCAAACAGCTACGCCACACATTAGAGCAAGCCGTCGACGCCTAGGGACAGCCTCTGAAAATCATTGATGTGCCGGCCCCGTCGATCCTCCAAGATGATGAAGGCTGGGTCGATTACTCCTACATTAACCACTACGTCGCCAACGACGTTGTGGTGCTGTGTGCTTTCGATGATCCGGATGCTGATGCACGAGCCGCAGATATTCTGGCTGAGGCCTACCCCGGTCGGACGATTGAGCTCGTTGAAGCACGGGATATTTTTGCCTTTGGCGGCGGGATCCACTGCATCACGCAACAACAGCCTCAGCGCCCTGGCAAGCCAGACTAACAAAAGAAGCCACTCCGAGCCGTCACGAAAACTCACCCAAAGTACCCGGTGATGAACTACTCCGAGCAATATGGCTCCGGCTAGTAGATCTCTCGTGCGTGAGTGACAAGTGTCCGCCGCAGCGCGCGTGCCGGTTCAAGGTGAAAAGGTCCACAGGAGTTATTACAAAGCTACGCCGTCGCGCTATGGGCAGCCGAATGATTTGCAGCGCTTCGTGTTTCTGCCCACCGGTTTACTGCATGAACACTATAGAGCGGCCCCTGCCCCGTTCTAATAACGGGGCGAGGAAAACTTGGCTTTTCTGCAAGTTGACGTATGCGTTGACGCGATACACCAACAATCTTTGCAATCTCGGCAAACCCCACCACTTCCGGGTACACGGGCGCACGCAACTCCTCCTGGAATTCACTTTCAGCCTGAACCATCACGGAGGTAATAGTGGCATCTACGCCCTCGGCCTGAAGTGTTGTCACTACCGCGCTCCGAGCAGTTTCAAAAGCATTGGTGAGCCCATTCGCTTCCACTGTGAGGGCGATGGACCCGCCGATTAAATCTTGTGCCACGCTCACAACAGCGGAAAACGCTTCAAGACGCTCGCTAACGTCGAAAGGAAGATCTTCGGTAAACCTTTCACCCGCTTTGAAAACAATATTCACATGCAGAATTTCCACGTTCTGGGCTCCCCTCATTTCCACTGACATCAACACCGAAAAACGTACCTGGGCTTGTCGGTGACAACTGTAGTGAGTCCTGGCTGGCATTGTCAACGACAAGAGCAATATTCGAGTCACCTATTACAGCTTTGTCACCGAGTCCAACGTGAGTACAAGAAGTTTTCATACACCCTCCTTCATTGAGCCACCATCGAAGCATGGATCCGGCCATAAAACGGCAGAATGGATGAGATTGTGGATAAGTTAGCAAGTACCATGGCCGTCAAGCACGATATGCACCTTGGAGAGGTACCTATGGCAGCTGAGTTTAACGAACGCTCTTTCGACCGTTACGACGTCCGCGATCGCTTGAGTTTCGCACCGTTTGTCCAAGGCCGTGCCTCTGGGATCTACATCTTCGAGTTCGACAACGGGCAACGATACGTCGGGCAGACCGTACATTTCGCGGGCCGGTTTCCGGCACATATCCGCGGCAGTGATCACCACGAAGCATGGAAAGACATCACCCGCTTGATGGTCATGGACACTGACCCTGCTGACCTTGATGAACTCGAGTTCCAGATCATCGCCTGGCAAAAAGAAGAAGGCTACTCATTACGCAACAAGGTCTTCAACTTTGGATTTGAAGGACCCAGCGAATTAGACGAAGCCATCCCCATCATTGACCAGCTGCACTGGGCAAATGGTGATTCCGACTATGACATCGCAGATATCCGCCGCGCAGCAGATCGCCCGGTCGAGGGCAAAACGAAGCTACACCGCAGCGCTGAGGGCCAGCAGCCATGGATGAATGCAACCACCGAGGACGAGACCTGGCCTACCGTTGCCAATGCAGTGTGTGCTGACCTCGGCGCGGTGATCGCTCGAGCTATCCCCGAAGCGGTTGAACTCGAAAGCATCTATTGGACGGTCTCGGATTACCCGAACACTGTTGGCGGACGACTCGCGACCCTCAATGTCGGAAGCCTCGAAGTACTACACATCCCCCGCGAGCCCTTTGAACTCATTAATCCTCATGGGGAACGCGTACAGCTACACTGCAGTTTGCTCAACATGTCACTCGGGACCATGATCACACACGGCGAAGTCCAGGATCGTTGGCAGAATACGGGCCCGATGATCCCCACCATGTCACGCCAACCCAGCTACAGCATTGGGCCGGTCGATAACGTCACTATTCCGACGGGGTATGTGGCACGGGCGCTCGATCACGTGGAAATCTTGCAAGGCGTCAGAGAATTCTGCCTCAATCTCATGCGGGCCAACCAGTCAGGCATGTTCCGCAGGTGGCACTCACGCGAGCTTGCCCGACGCGCCTACGAAGAACACGTGAGGGTCACTGATCAATGAACGGGAACATAAGGATCGGCCACGTCATAGCCGCATCTAGCCATACCCCACCCGACGATGACTTTCCCACACCGTGACTCAGTTCGGTCGGGTATCTAGAGACTGCTGGAGACGACCACTGGGGGTTGCCTTGCGCATGAATCGGTCTGCAGTCAGGAGTTCGTAGTGGTCATACATTGGGGACATGCCAATTGTGCACATGGCGATACGCCCTTATCCGCTGACGGGCGGAGTTAGTTCTAGGAAGCGTAGAGATTTAGAGCGTCATGCATTAAACGTTGCGAGCTGCCTGGGAAATAGTTGGCGTGGGTGAACTTCACAGTCTCGATTGAGTCTGAACCAACGAGGACAACGTCTATCGCACGGTCGTCAGCGTACTTACGTTCAAAACGCGAGTACGCCTCCGTTGCGATCTCTATATCCTCGCCAAAGTCCAGTTCTTCGAGAAGTTCATCTTTGCTGTGGTCAAACACCAACAGAAAGTTTTTGATGCCAGCCATGACTTTCCTTTCCTGGATGAGGCGACGTCTCCCCCATCCGTTAAAGCATCTGCTTTTTCATAAAGTCTTTTGCTTCAACTAAGAGTTCATTGTACAGAGTTCTGAGCTCATCCGTTACAGGGGCACCACTCTCGCGACACCAATAAATCTCCGCGACGACCTTCAGAAATTCGAACATGACACCCTCACCATCCTGTTTCAAATTCATATGGAGGTCGTGCGAGAAACCCTCGACAGTTTCGGCCCAAATATGCATCGATCTCGTACGTAGTTGCACTTCAACAGGCAGGGTATTCGATGTTTCGAAAATGAGGTGATGTGCTCGGTAGCCCGAGGCCCTTGGGTCAGTCACGTAGTCTCGATGTTTAATAATCCGGTGTGCATTGTGGTGAGGTTCAAAGCAGTCTCACGAGCCGAAATCTTGTCGATAATGGTTGGAACTTTCTTCAGTCTTTGCGTCACTTGCGCCGAAACCTCAGCCTGCCTGACATATCGACGCAATGCCATGTTCATTGCACGCAAAGGTTTCGCAAATTGAGCCCGGTAAGATTCGATATCCCGTATTGCATCATCAAGATCGCGGAGTCATGCTTCACCGCGATAAAAGCGTCGAATTCTGGATCCGGCCTTCTTCAACTGGCTCTTCGTGGGACCTGCCATTAGCCACGCGCCTTTCGTATGAGAACTCCGAATGATCGTTCATTTGCTACAGACCTACACAAAGCCAGCAGCGGTAGGTAGCCAATAGCCTACCCCGCGATTTGCTGTGTTTAATTGGTCAGATTCAAATTGTGGAAACCCCTTAGGCCCCGGCCATACGAGCTATAGCAATTGGAACAATCCTGGCGACGGAGCACCCAGATGATCTCCCCAGTGAGATCATCACCGGGGATGTTTTGGTAGCGCGAGCGCACCGTGGTCGATGCAAACAGTGTCTGCGCAAAGTCAGCGAAACCAACCTGCCACAACCGCAGGCCCTCGGCGTCCTTGGCCTAACTGGACTCACCATCTCGCTGCCCGGTCCACACTTTGAGCTTCGCTCGACTGCAGCCAGCTGCTCAATGCCGCAATGCAGTCCTGTTCGTTGGTTGGCAATCGCAGAAAGTCCAACCGAGATCCAGCGGTGGAAGTCCACGGGCTCAGCTTCTCCGCTCGTGCGGACCGCTCATGAACCAAGGGATACGCAAGTAACGACATCGCAGGCTTGAAGCTCAGGCTGTAGGCATGCACTTGATACAGGTCTTCTCGATCCACACCCCGAGGATCGGTCAACGGCTTGTATTTGGCATCGATCAAAGCACTACAAGCACTATGGTCCGCAATAGGGCCGATCATGATATCCGGATAGAGCCGTCCCAGCCCAGCGCCTGGGTCGAGCCCCGAACGTAGGAGATGCTGTCCTGCGGTCGCCTTCGTTCCGTGGATCACATTCTCTGCAGTTGCTTGAGCCGCCCAGTGCAGCACGAACCGCTCCCACAGTTCAGCGACATCAATGATCACGCCGTAGGTCGAAGCGTCGCGAGTGTTCTGATTCAACAGTTGGTTCGAGGCGATGCGATGCGACAGTTCAGCTGCGTCTCGCCACTTGAGCGTAATGGGCGTGTACCGTGCGCGCTTGAGTTGAGCCTTTGATGGCAACCGTGGGTTATTGCCGACTGCCTGACGCAACGTGGTCAGCTGCTCATTGATACGTTGACCACGCCATCGTGGGTTTCCCATCTGAGCATGAAGCACCCTATCGGCCGCAACGACTGCAGCGTTTGTTGCGGTCACCAATGTGCGGTCCGTCCTCGTGGAGACGAGCTCTGGGCGTCAAGTCGCTCGCAGTCGGCTCGTGGAAGCCACATCGAGCTTGCCTTTGATCTGCAGTCCCCTAGTCTGGCGAGTAACCTTTTCGCGTGCCAGACTGTGCGTTCCCGCTTGTGCAACGATCGCACGCCACATCGCAGCGGCGAGTTGGATAATCAGTGACCGACTGCCCTGCGAGCGGCCCGCAGTGTCCGGAAGGATTTGCACGTTATGGATGGTGCTGAGCCATTGGGCAACCGTGTCAATGCCAAGACGTGGTCTGATGCGAAGTGTCCGGCCCTGGTGATGGATTTCTCCGATATACCGACCGGCCCGCCAACCATGAACATCCCGATCAAGAATCGGTTCCGGAGCGTTCACGGCAGAAGCTGGCTGCTGGGCAAGATGTTCGGACAACAGGAACTCTTCCGGTTCCAGATTCGCAATCAAGCGGAGCCACTCGTGATCCGAGGAGGACAGGTCCGCCGACCACGCGGCTTCCGGTGTCAGATCAGTGATGGACAGGTGGACATCGTCATCACTATCCTGCATGACCGGCCCCAGGTGGTTCCATCAACGTGTCACGGAACGTTTCCAGCAACGACTGCTGTTGGTCAGAACCGGCTAAGTACTGCTCAAGTAGTGGTCGGATCGAGAAGTTCCACAAACTCGTCAACGCTGCCCTGGGCTTACCGCTCGGAGTCCACAAAATAGTTCCTCTGACTGGGCGCCGACCTTGGAAGGTCTCGTCGACTAAAAACGCCAACTCGTTATAAAATGCGTGACCGATTTCGTATGCGCCCCCGAGATCAGGCGTGGCAGCAATTTCGGCATTCAGCGACTCGATATTCTCGATGAGGTGTTCGAGTTGATCCTCTGCTTCGTCATACGTGACCCGCGGGCGTACCCGCTCCCACTCGTACTGCCATATGCTTCGGAGACCATCAGGATCAAACGCGGCATCGAACCACAAGAACCGGCGACGCAACGCGAAATCCAATGACTCCACAGAGTGATCAATTTCGTTCATCGTGCCAATAATGTAGAGGTCATCGGGCACGACCAATGCGAGGTTGTCGCCATCCTTGTCGGTCGCAGGGAGCGTCATCGAGATGCCACGCTTATCGGCTTCGATCGCACTAAAGGCTTCTCCCAACATTGCTGACAGGTCCGTCCGGTTGATCTCATCCAGAATGAGCACATGAGGCAATTGGGCGAGTTCACCGGAATCTTCCTCACGCATGGTTCGCACGAGCTCAAGCAAGATACCTTCCTTAAACTCGGTTCGACCGTCTTCGCCAAGCTGCAACCCAGCAATGAATTCTGAATATCCAATGCCCGGGTGGAGCTGGAGATGGGTCACGTGTGAATCCAACAGGCCGTCGAGAACGTCTATGTTCGCAAAGTACGTGTCTACACCCCACTGTGGTATAGCGCTCGAAGGTATCAAAGTTTCGGCTAGTTTATTCGAAAAATTATCAAGCTCGGCGCGATTTCCAATACTACGTGGGCGACGCTTTCCTTATCAGGCGAAGTTTCTTGCCGCGTGAGAGGAATAACAGGACATATCCCTCACTTCCTTATCCTACCCACGACGAATCGTTTCACCTGAACGATCGGTTTTACTCTGAGATCGTCTGGTCGCTCATCGACAGCAAGTGGAGTTGTTGGTGCCACCGGGACAGGTTCATTATTGAGATCTCCGACGTCATCGCGCAAGTGTTTTAAAAGGTCTTCAATGCGACCCATCGTCTTGTCACGTATCTTACTTGCCCGCGTGTTCCGGATTTCGATGAAGACTGTGAAGGCTAATGACGCGTAGACGAACGCTATGGATACCGCCCCCAGACTCTCTCCAGATCTGGCTGCCAAACAAGTGAAAAAAATTGCACCCGCTAGAAGTGCCGCGATTATGACCACGAGGGCTTTCTCGTCACGTCCCGAAATTTTAAACCACATTCGCATTCTTTGTATAGTCACACGAACATCTTATCCAATTTATCCCATAGGCGGGCTCCTGGAAACAGGATCACACCCTCACTACCTGAAGCCTCGCAATTCTAATCGTGCCGACAACAACAATCTGGACCAGCGAAAACCCAGGTGATGGGGCTTACTGGAACCAACCACTGACGCCAACACTGAATGTTGGGCAACTCTGTACAACCAGACGCGGAAAGGATTTCGGTCGACCAATGGGCGACACTGATGGATACTGCTCGGCGTCGAAGGAGTGGCCATCATTTTCGACGGCCAGTGGGCGCGAGAAAATGTAATCGTACCGAATCCTGCGCTGCCACTTTTGGAACTGCTTGAGGCCTCCCTTCCGTAAATACCAAAAGCCTCTATGGACGCAGTCAAGCTGCGGAGGCAGGGGGTAATGAATCTTTCAGACGGGTCAGTGATGTGAAACGTTGTGGCTGCACGCCGTTTCCTTCGAACTAGAGCACATCAGCCACGGCCGCGCCCGCCCCAGGATGCGCCGCGCTCATTGTCGGTAAACACCAGGATCATGGCAACGACGCTCCCCGCGGTTCACAGTGCCATCATGATGACAACTACTGTTGGGCGCACTACTCCGCTTGGGTCACCGGTTAGTCCAGATAGCGGAGTACGTTCTGCAATGAAACAGAACCGTTTTCCACAGCAACTTGGTGCCCTCAGGCTAGCGAACGATACTTGACCACCAGCAGTATCGGCAATGGGCGTATACATACGAGGTTGCCATGAGGGCATAGCACAACCGAGTATCTCGCCGATCGTGCCGACGGCGATGACGTTCTCACGGTAAGGATATCGTTCCCAGAAAACTGCGATCACGACTGCCCTTCAACAATCCCGGTTCAAGTACAAGCTAAAACCGTGCAGCATGTCAGATTCTCTTAGCTTCCTTTATTAGTTTGAGCATGACAGGGACTATGGTTTCTCATAGATCGCAAACATCAAGCTATGCGGGATTGCAGATGTCGCGGCTGGCGTGTATCGTGCGTCAACTGCGCCTCTACATTCCGAGTGTCCAGGGCGAGCCTGAACCAGATCAAACCGGAACCACAACGATTCCAGCACCGATTCTCGTACCATACCGGAAGTCTCGGAACTGGTCGATACAAGGATAGCCGTGCAGTCTGAACCCCCGTTCCGAAATAGCACATCCGAAAGCACAACATCAAAACTGGACGCTATGCGTTCATACATCACATACCACCGCTTATATCCTATAAATTTAAAAAAGACATCCAGAAGCGCAGATTCTAGAGGAACGACCACATGGTTGATACAGGTCCAAGCGAGGAATCCGCAAAAGCTCCCACTGCAATAGCCGCAGCCCAACAGTTTTTGGATCTATCGCAGGAATATTTAGAGCTGGTGCCAAAGCTCAAAAGCCAAGCCTTACCAATCGGCAATAGCGCGCGATCAAGAACGACCAAACGAGTGGCAGCTCTGGCCGTCGTAATGCAAAGGAAGTTTGTTACACGCCGTGAGAACACTTATATGCCAGGCATTTTAGAGCGCATCCTGGCCGAGCACAAAGACGAACTTTCTCCAGAAACTAGAAAGAATATCACAGCATTCAAACACGAGCTATCTGGTGCCGTAAAGCAGCTGCACGAAGCCAACGCTATCATTAACGACGGTACCAACAAGTCTGCGTCAACGGCCGTCGTAGTTCCCCAAATTACCTACGGCAGGCTGCTTCATGCCGATTATCAAAAATGGCAAGACGGTGGTCCCAACCCTTGGTTTACGGCCGCTCTTTCATTCTTAGTTTCCCAGGATAGGTTTCGAGATTACATAGAAAAAATGAGATCATGTCTGATGGATCTGACAGAGCAGAACATATTGGAATCCCTTGCGTACGAGTTCAACATCGAGGAGGATTTCCTCAGTCCAAACGGCAAGATCGAATAGGACCGCAGGAAACTTGACCTCGTGGCTCACAGTCCCGGCATATTTGAGGACCATTCATCCATACCGCTCCGCGTTAGACCAGATTATCGGTCTTCACAACAAAAATTTACTGAGCGGAACTCCGGCCGTGAGGCACAACGCACCTCAGCATTAACCGCCGACGAGTAGTCTTCCCGCATCCCAGAGGCCTTGGGCACAAATAAACTCGTCATCAACCGGCAACCGCGTGCCGAAACTTAGAGTACTCCCATGACAAAACCTACGAGTGACCCAGCATCTGAATTATCCATCAGTCGAAAATACACGACGGCGTCCGCCGGAGCCACCGCGGGCACCGTACCACTTGTAGGGTCCATATTAGGAACACTTGCGGGCAACAAAATTCGGGCAAAATACGAAACTGCACTTCGTGAATGGCTCGATGCTTTAGCTGGCGAATTAAACCGAGTCCGCCATGATCTCGACTACCTACTTGAAGATGACGATTTTATAGAGACCCTAACAGCAGTGACGGAAGCTGCTGTGAGAGCGTCTCATCAAGAGAGGCTCGATACTCTCAAAACGCGGTTCTCAATAGCGTCGAAGACGTCTCTCAACCAGAGAACGGTTCGAAATTACGCTTCATCAGTTAATAAACCGGCTAATCCCCGATCACATGAGAATGCCCAATTTTTATGATTCGCCCCAGACATGGTTTCGTTTAAACCGGCTCATCGTAAAAATGAGTGTAGTTGGTGTCTGAATCCGCCGGTGTCGAGCAGTGCTCTGGTGATGTAATGCATGAGATTACGGAAGCCTAAGGCT
>NZ_BAAGSP010000034.1:0-29540 GCF_054782375.1 Yaniella soli | reverse complement strand
AATATTCTCACTCATACGACAGAATTAACACGACATTTCAGCACTGTCCGATTAAACCGCCGACACCACCAAAAATAAAAGCGACTGTAGTACTAGGGACCACTACGCAAAATGACAACTTCGATACGATGACCGATATGTTGGCTGGTTTCACGCCATCGCTTCTTCTCGGCGCGGCACTGGTGCTGTACCGGTGCAAAGGGTGGTTCGGTTATATCGGTGCACTGCTGTCTGTGGCAGAGTCTTCGCGGAATGCAGTGCACTTTCAGTTGCTGAACGAATCGTGCAGACTGGCGTCATGCAGACAACAGATTATGTGACGATTCAGACAACCACCGATTCCTGTGATGAAGCAGAACGACTGGCATCCTTGGCCGTTGAGCAACAGCTCGCCGCGTGTGTCCAAGTCAGCCAGGTGCACAGTTTCTATCACTGGCAGGGCGAGACGCACCGCGACCAAGAGTACCTGTTGACGCTGAAAACCACGAGCGCAACGGTGCCTGGTATCAAGCACCTTCTGGCTGAGCAACACTCCTACGATGAACCAGAGATGATCGTCCTACCGATCATCGATGGGGCAGCCGGCTACCTCGACTGGATTCGTGACATGACCGATGAATAATGTCTTGTCAGGTATGACGTTCCTCACCAAAGGAACACTTGCTGCAGAAAGTCAGTTATAGTGAGTACAAATGCTTCAAATTTTGAACGCATGCCCCTTTTGTGCATGTATGAACTTCGACGTCATAGCTAAGGAGTCGACATGACTGACAACGTACTAACCCCGAAAAATGCCCGCCTCGCTGCTGAGACTGAGATGGGAGCGGTGACCCTGAAGGTCGCCGACCTCGACAATATGATCCGGTATTACACACAAGCGCTTCCCCTGGAAGTCACTGCACAACAGGGGTCATCGGCGATTATCGGTCGCGGTCAGCGCCCCTTGGTGATCCTCGAGCATTCTCCAGAATTGCAGCACGCCTCGCCGCGAGCCGCAGGACTGTTCCATACTGCGATTTTGTTTGAAACGGAAACCGCTCTGGCAGCAGCCGTCTACGCGGTGGCAAAATATGCGCCGAATTCTTTCACCGGCAGCTCGGATCACTTGGTGAGTAAAGCCTTCTACTTCAATGACCCTGAAGGAAACGGGATTGAACTGTACTGGGACCGCGACCGTAGCGAGTGGAGCTGGGTTCACGGTCAGGTTGAGATGGACTCACTCTTCTTGGACCCGAACCAGTACCTGAAGGACTATATGACCGAAGAGGCGATGCAGGACCCGGTCATCGGCGACGCCATGATTGGTCACGTCCATCTACAGGTTGGTGATATTGAAAGTGCCCAGAAATTCTACGTTGACTGGCTTGGCTTTGAAGCTACCAAGGCCAACTTCCCCGGTGCCCTGTTCGTCAGTGCCGGTGGCTACCACCACCACATGGCGATGAACGTGTGGAACAGCCGTGGTTCGGGACGTCGGGACAAGACATTAGGTCTTGGCGAAGTAGATATTGTCTTGCCGACCAAGGATGAAATTGGAGAAATAGCTGAACGCGTCAAGCACTATGGTGTTCAAGTTGCCGATGACGGTCAAACACTGAGCTTTGAGGACCCTTGGGCTAACGTTCTGCGCATTCAAACCGCAGAGGCACAACCCTTCACCGTCTTCTACGGCGCAACAAAAAATCGACCATGATCGCACATCATGGTCGATTCTTTCAGTATGCAAGGTGCCCTATATTGTCACAAGCCCCTTTGGCGTTGAGAAGGTGACCTCGGCAATGCCTGGAGTGCCGGACGGTGAGATGTATTTAATGTTGAGATCCTCGACGAGCTCGTCAGATTCACCGAGACCCAACCAGTCACGAACGCGAGGACGGTTTCCTGCGATCGTGATGGATTCGATCGCAGCTTGGACAGGTTCGGCCTGAGAGGGGTGGAGATCCTCGGTGCCTTCGAGCCAACGCAAGATGTAGGGGACTTGGGGGTCGGCAATGAGACCTTTAATGCCGATTTGTTCCCATTCGAGTGTGCGCCCGTCTGGGAAGGTGCGTCCGCCCGGTACGGCACGGCGATCGAGTCGTTCCTCGAATGGCGTCATGTCGTCGACGGAGACGACCCAGCCCATCCAGCCGCCGCCCATGTTCGAGCGGGCTCGAACGGCCTGGCCAAACGGTGCTTTTTCGGCAGCAGGGTGTTCTAGAACTTCGACGATTTCAAAGTATTGGCGGTTTTCCATCGGGAAAAATACGTTGCGCGTCCCGAAGCGCGGATGAATACCCCCGTTGACCCAGTCAACGCCGATCTGTTGAGCAACTTTGTCGGCGGTGGCGATGAGCCCCTCGGGGCCTACAGCATAAGAAACATGATCCAAGCGCATGGTCAATAGTTTTCCATGGTTTGACTCCGATTGTTGAAATAAGTCACAAAGTGTTGCATTCCTGATGACATGCAAAACCCCTCGATCCTATGAACCGAGGGGCGCACATGAACTGCTATTAGTAGCGCATTAGTGCGGCTACGTCGTCAACCCGGCCATCAGAAATGATGACAATATCACCGGAATTGAGTTTGGTATGCAAGATAGCGGTGTTGACATCACCGGTGCCGTCGGAGGCATTCAGTGATGGGTTAATGAACAGCGTGTCTACGCGACCGGCTACTGCTGCTTCACGAATCAGATCGGGTTGGGTTTCGCCCAACCCCGTGCCGGATACATCAGCGAAGCGGTTGTATGCTGCATCGTCGTTTGAAGCGAAGCGTGGCCGAACAACGTCCCAGCCTGCCTTCTGCAGATCACGGTTCGATGACGCATCGGGGTTACCACTAATGAAGTCTTCGGCGACGACCGGATACGAGGACGACGCCTTCAGCGTGGCGACGTTTTCCGAAACGCCTGCCATGACCAGCGGTTGGGAGCGGGCCCGCCCGAGCAAGTCACCCAGCGAGTCTCCGACTTTATGAAGGTACCGGGTAATCTCGGATTCCTGGTTGTCTGCTGCGCCGCCGTGACCGTGGAACATGGTGCCATTGCCGCCGCCGGAGCGGTTTTGTAGCGTGGCTTGTCGGTCATCGGTATCGGTGACATCCTCGAAGGATTCTGGGACGATATCTCCGAGGTCCAACTGCACGACGGAGTCTTTGGTGGCGTCCAAGAGGCGAACCTGGTTGCGCGAAACCCCCAGGATATAAAAGGCATGGGACTTGGTGAGTGTTTCAGACATGGGACGCAACACGAAGTGTTCTGCAACATGGGTGTATTCGCTGACCGGCACGCCCAAGCGATAGACCAGATTGAGTCCTCGCGCCGCGAATAATGCAAGGGATTCACCCTGTTGCCGTAAGAAGGGGGCGTCAGTAGCAATGGCGTCGAACGAGGCCAACATGTCTTTGGCATCTGATTCCGGGACACCGGCGTTGACGAGTTTTTGCCGAGCCTCTTTAACTAACGACTTCACGCGAGTAGCCGTGTCCTGCGGTTGGTGTTGTGGGGGAGCAGTTGGCAGAAAAATAGTGACCTTCGGGCCGGTGGCGGCAGCCATAGCCTTCAGGTCATCAGCAGTGAGTTCATCAAAGTATCCAAGTTGTTCCATGCATCAACACTACAACGTGTTCTCGAGGATTTGCAGGGTTAAAAAACCATGAGTTTATTGCTAGGGACTGATATTGTGCTGGTGGTGTACATGGCGTCTATGTCAGGTCGCTATCTGGGCGATTTTCTGGCATAGTAGTGGGTGTTGGTCACGAGTGTCAGTAGTAATGCCCCGGCTTACTGACCGGCAACCCTCCACCGCGGTGGGGTGCCCCGGGTGAGGACCAGGTCTCATGAGTATGTGAGACAAGCGCGGGTCTTCGCGCACGTCAACTAACCTGCGCGGTAGGCGGGCGTTGAAAGACCCCTTAGTTTCGAAGGAGTCTTTGCATTGGCACAACGCGATATCACCGACCAGACCACGTGGGGATTGTCCACTCGTCAAATCCACGCCGGGATGGTTGAGGATTCAGACTTTGGGGCAACACAGCTGCCTATCTACCAAACCACCAGTTTTAACTTCCCAGATACGGCTACGGCAGCAGGACGTTTTGGGTTGTCGGAACTCGGGCCAATTTATACCCGTCTGACGAACCCAACCACGGACGCCGTGGAAAACAAGATCGCTGCTCTCGAGGGTGGCGTCGGTGCCGTGCTCTTGTCGTCCGGACAATCCGCCACCACGCTCAGCGTGCTCAATGTTGCAGGTGCCGGAGATTCCGTGGTGGTTTCCACCTCGCTTTACGGTGGAACCCAGAACCTGTTTAAGCACACCCTTCCTCGCTTAGGCATTGAAACCATTTTCGTGCAGGATCCAAATGATTTGGATGAATGGCGCAATGCAATCAAATCAAACACTAAGGCTGTCTTCGCAGAAGTGCTCGGCAACCCGAAAGCCGACGTACTGGACTTACCAGCGGTTTCAGAAATTGCTCATGATGCCGGGATCCCTGTCATCATCGATTCAACGCTGACACCACCTACTGTGCTGCGCCCAATCGAACATGGCGCTGACATCATCGTGCACTCAGCAACCAAATACCTCAGCGGTCACGCTGCGGTGATCGGTGGCGTGATCGTTGACTCGGGCAACTTCGACTGGACTGCGAACCCGGAGAAGTTCCCTTGGTTTAACGAACCAGATGAGTCCTACCACGGTGTCGTGTTTGGTACCGACTTTGGACCAAACGGTCCACTGGGCGCCAACCTGTCGTATATCCTGCGCATCCGCACACAGCTCCTGCGCGATATGGGTAATACGGCCTCCCCGTTCAACGCCTTCTTAATTAACTTAGGCCTTGAGACGCTGTCACTACGCATGGAGCGCCATTTAGAGAACGCGCAGCGCGTTGCCGAATGGTTGGAAGCCCACCCCCAGGTAGAGAAGGTCCAGTTCGCCGGACTGAAATCATCACCGTATTATGAGCGCGCGCAACAACTGTTACCAGACGGCACCTCAGGCATTGTCGCCTTCGAGATCGTCGGTGGAAAAGATGCAGGTCAGACCTTTGCCGAAGCGCTGACTCTGCACAAGCTGGTTGCCAATCTTGGTGACGTGCGCTCCCTGGTAGTACATCCTGCTACCACCACCCACGCCCAACTCTCTGAGTCAGAACAACAAACCGCCGGGGTCACCCCCGGGCTGGTGCGACTCTCAGTGGGCCTGGAAGACATCACAGACATTTTGGACGATCTGCAGTCAGGCTTCGACGCCGCTGCAGCTGTTTAACAAGGAGTAGGTCATGTCATTGGATCTTGAATCAGTGACCGACCCGGCAACATACGTGGCGGAACCCGGCCTGAAGACGGTATCGATTGGCGAGCTATCCTTCGAAACAGGTGGCTACCTGCCAGAGGTCGAACTCGCCTATGAAACCTGGGGCACGCTGAACGCAAACAAATCCAACGCAATACTCATTCAGCACGCCTTGACCGGCGACACCCACGCCGCATCATCGGAAGCACTGCCCGAAGCCGGCTGGTGGGAAAATATCATCGGTTCTGGCAAGGCCATAGACACAAACAAATGGTTCGTCATGGCCGTCAACATGGTTGGAGGATGCTACGGATCGACCGGTCCAGCGTCGCTGGATGAAAAGCAGCAAGCATACGGATCCAAGTTCCCGTTTGTGACCATTCGAGACTCGGTCAATGCAGAAGCAAAACTCGCAAACATCCTCGGCATCGAACGCTTCCACGCCATTATCGGCGGCTCGATGGGCGGCGGTCGTGCACTCGAATGGGCCGCCATGTATCCGGACCGTGTTAATGGAGTCGGCGTCATCGCCTGCGGCGGACAATCCACCGCGGAACAGATTGCCTTTGCCCAGACACAAGTCGACGCTATTCGGCTTGACCCGAACTTCAAGGGCGGAGATTACTACGACGGTCCAGCACCGGTCCACGGGTTGGGTATCGCACGCCAGATTGCCCATATCAACTACCGGTCCGAACCTGAGCTCAATGCTCGGTTCGGGCGTGCATTCCAGGGAAACGAAAATCCACTGGAATCCGCGGTAACCAGTCGCACCGGTCGCTATCAGGTTGAGTCCTACCTGGATTACAAAGCCAAAGACCTGGCCGGCAGATTTGACGCAAACTCATATGTCGCCCTGACCGAAGCACTCATGTCACACGATGTGGGGCGCCACCGTGGAGGACAGGCAGCAGCCGTCGCAGGTATCACCGCCACACCCTTCATCGTGGCCGTGAACTCCGATAGGCTGTATTTTCCAGAACAAAGCTATCAATTGGCAGCTGACTTCGGCCCACACACACCGGTGCACATGATCGACTCACCCATCGGACACGACGGATTCCTGACAGATCTGCACCAGGTTGCTGATGCCATGATCACCACGTTAGGACTCTAAACACATGCACATCCGCTGGTCGCACGACACCCCACGTCCACAAACGGACCTGGTGGTGTTCCTCCATGGTTTCGGAGCAGATGAGAACGACTTGTTCCCGCTGGGGAACGCCTTTGATGATCGTTTTACGATTGCCAGCGTGCAAGCTCCCAAAAAGCTGCCGGAACACTTCGGCGGCTACTGCTGGTATCCCATCTCAACAGAACTCGAAGCCAACCCAGAACACGTTGTGGCAGCAGTCAAACAGCTCGACGAGTGGGTACAATCCGTCGCACACGACTATCGCAGTATTTCCCTCCTTGGCTTCTCCCAGGGGATGGCCATGGCCACCTCATTGATGCGCATGCGACCAGGATTCTACGCCACCATCATCGGACTGTCGGGATTCATCATCGACGCAACCCAAACCCCAGAACTTGATGAGCTCTTCGACGACGAACACTTCGCGGCATCGAACCAACCATTCTTCTGGGGATACGACCCGGAGGATCCTATCGTCGCTCACGACCGCATCGAACAAACCGGTGCCTGGCTACGACCACGTGTGAATCTGACCGAACGCACCTACAACGGCATCGGCCACGGCATTCACCCCGAGGAAATGCAACACTTCACCCAGTTCATCAACGAAAACGTCTAAATCCTCATCAAAAGGGCCGGGCCAACGAAACCGAATTTTCGTTGCCCGGCCCCATTGCGTGTTCAAAGAAAAACTACTCGTTCGGGGTCACCACAGCGCGACCAGAAACCTTGCCGTCCACCAAGTCCTGATAGGCCTCCAGCGCCTTATCCATTGGATACTTGGTGACCTTCGGCTCGATCTTTCCAACACGGAACAGCTCAGCAACCTCGTGAAGATCCTCGATGGTGCCCCAATACGAATTGGTCAACTCGACCTCATACGGTGTGGTGTAAAAAGTCCATTCATACGGTTGTCCAGCAATACCCAGCACCGTCATACGACCGCCAATAGCCATAGACTGCATAGCCGCCTGGATGGTGCCGCTCACGCCCACGAAATCAAATGCCGCATCGACGCCGGTACCACCGGTGATTTCACGAATCTTCGCAACCTGATCATCGCCACCGGCCACAGTGATCGCACCCAGTTGCTCGGCTTCAGCCATCGCATCTTCTTTCATATCAGTGGCGATGACCGTGGCACCCGTGATCGCTTTGAGGATCTGGACACCGAGCAATCCCAGACCGCCCAGACCGATGACCAGCGCGTATTTATCCGCGCCCGCAAGTTTTGGTGTGGCCAGTTTGATCGCATGATACGGGGTGAGCCCGGCATCAGCCAACGGTGCTGCAATGGCAGGATCAGCGTCACCCAGCGGAACCAGGTTGCGGGCCGGCACGGAGACGTATTCCGCCATACCGCTGTCGCGACCGAGCCCAACAGCCGCATAAGGGTTCGTGGCTGCGTTCTCACAGTAGGTGTCCTGGCCGCGGGAGCAAGCTTTGCACCTGCCACAACCGATGGGGCCATACACCAAATAGGCATCGCCTTTTTCAAAACCATGTACACCCGGGCCGAGTTCATCCACCCACCCGGCGTTCTCATGGCCGAGTATGAATCCGGTAGACAGGCCAGCAGGATTGAAGTCGGCATCAAAGTCTTGGAAAATCGCCACATCAGAGTGGCAAGCACCTGCGCCGGCAACTTTCAAGAGGACTTCACCCGGACCCGGAGTTGGCTTGTGAACATCTTTGAGTACCGGAAAGGTCTTCCAGTCTTCGAATACTACTGCGCGCATCAAATCCTCCTAGGAGATGTACATTACGGTGTCTCACCATGTGAGGTGACTATTGAGTTTCGATGATGAGATCGACGTCCAGTTCGGGCACGGTGATGACATCGTTGGCAAAAAGTTGGCGGCCGCGACGCGTTTCGGTTTCGCCATTGACCTGGATATCTCCGGCACTGATGACATCGCGGGCATCCACCCCGTCTTCGACTACATTGGCCAGCTTCAACGCCTGGCCCAAACGGATCATGTCATCGCGGATTACAAGTGGTTCGCTATTGGTGCTCATGCCTCCATTGTCACCCACAAGCACGAAAGTTTCGACTAACCTAAACTAGTTGCAGGTCAGTCGCTGACTACGCATTAACACATCTAATTTTTCGATAATGGAAAGTGATACCTCCATGGCACAACCGTCCACTCTCGACCAGGTAACCAACCTGGCAAAACGCCGCGGATTTGTATTCCAGGCCGGTGAGATTTATGGCGGTTCACGCTCAGCATGGGACTACGGTCCACTCGGCGTCGAACTCAAAGAAAACATCAAGACTCAATGGTGGAATAACTTTGTTCGAGGTCGCGGCGACATGGTCGGTTTGGACTCCTCCATTATCCTGCCCCGTCAAGTCTGGGAAGCCTCCGGACACGTGGAAACCTTCGTGGACCCGCTTGCCGAGTGCACCGCGTGCAACCACCGGCACCGCCACGATCACCTGGTTGAAGCGTTTGAAGACAAACATGGCCGGACACCAGCACTCGAAGAACTCGTGTGCCCGAACTGTGGCACCCGCGGCAAAATGACCGAACCTCGTACGTTCTCCGGTCTCATCCGTACCTTCCTTGGCCCAGTGGCTGACGAGGAAGGCCTGCACTACCTGCGCCCAGAGACCGCCCAGGGCATGTACTTGAACTTTTTAAACGTGGTGAATGCCTCACGCAAGAAACCACCATTTGGAATCGGTCAGACCGGTAAAGCCTTCCGCAACGAAATTACCCCGGGCAACTTCATCTTCCGCACCCGCGAATTCGAACAGATGGAAATCCAATTCTTCGTGCCACCGGCAGAAGCCGATGTGTGGTTCGATCAGTGGGTCAACCAAGCACAAGACTGGTTCTTCGACCTTGGGTTGAACCCCGAAAACCTGCGTCAATACAACGTCCCAGACGGTGAACGTGCACACTACTCGTCGGTGACCATCGATCTGGAATATAAGTTCGGATTTGCAGGTGGCGATTGGGGCGAACTCATGGGTATCGCCAACCGCGGTGATTTCGATCTGACCAATCACACCAAAGGTTCCGGCACCAAGATGCAGTACTTCGACCAGGCCAGCGGTGAACGCTACACTCCATACGTCATCGAACCATCCTGGGGTTTGACCAGATCCTTGATGGCCTTTCTCGTCGATGCATACTCTGAAGATGAAGCACCGAACACCAAGGGTGGAATCGATACCCGCACCGTGCTGCGTCTGGACCCACGCCTGGCACCGGTCAAAGCCGCCGTGTTGCCGTTGTCCAAAAAAGCTGAGCTCGCTGAACCAGCCAACAAACTGGCGGATGCGCTGCGGAAACGCTGGAACATCGACTACGACGACGCCGGTGCGATTGGTCGTCGCTACCGCCGTCACGACGAAATCGGGACACCATACTGTGTCACCTTCGACTTCGATTCCCTCGAAGACAATGCGGTGACCATTCGCGACCGCGATTCCATGGCACAGGAACGTGTCTCGCTGGACCAGGTAGAGGCCTACCTGGCAGCACATCTGGGAGTGTAAATGGACATTCGCGATTGGCAAGACGGCGACGACCTGAAGCTCCTCGAACTGTTTGGGGACCCTCTCACCGCACAACACCACCACGACCGCACCATGCTGGGCGCCTCAACGCAACAGCCCTTCGGTGTGGGTCTGGTAGCCGTTGACGACGCTGTCCCGGTTGCAGCGGGTGCGATTCGAACACAAGCCTTTCATCCGCAACGGATGTGGTGCTATATCGAAACCGCCCCGCTGCAACGCCAACGCGGTATCGCCACTGCGCTGTTCAACCAGCTGGTCGAACGGGCCCCGGACAACACCGCGTTCAAAACCAGGTCGGTCACCAGCGATGAGACCACCGCGGCATGGCTCACCAACCGCGGTTTCTCTCCGATTCAGCATTCGCAACGCGTCGTCTTGGCTTCACAAGCATTTGAACAAACCGATATAGCAGTGCAAGAACTCGCCACCGGATCGGTAGAACTTTCCAAAGTCGTGGCCGAGTACTACAACGCGATACACGACTGGGACCCATCCGAGCTCACCATCACGCAAGCACAACAGTTGCTCTTAGCGCCCCAAACCGGAGCCGAGCAAGCGTTTGTGACCCGTGATGACCACGGCATCAGTGCGTTTGCGATCGCCTATCCCGGTCCCATCGACAATGTTGTGGACTTACTGATCGGACACAACCCGGCCCACGCGAATCCAACACCATACGTCCACAGCTTGCTGGCGGTCGCCGGCGCGCAGCGCAGCCTGGCCATCGAAATCGACAACTCGACCACCGTTGTGAATGCGTTGCTCAAGTCCGCTGTTGCAGCAGATGCGGTCCTGATCGAGCACGATGCCACAATCTGGGCGACCGACGCCTAACATCGATGCACAATACTCCATCAACCATTCCCGCAGCGCGGCGCAAGATGACCGCGTGGCTCGTGGGCATTTTAGTCCCCCTGGGGATTGCGCTCGTGGTCGCTATGATTTGGTTGTGGCCCTCCGGTGTCCATGAAGAATTGTCGCTGGATGACCCGTATGGCACGACTGAGAGCTTCTCCGTGGAATCCGGTTCCGTCTCTTCCGTCTCCGCACGGGCCTGTAATGGTGGTTCTGAAACCGGCAGTGCCACCGACGTCCAAGATGAGCTGGAATGCCAAGATGCGCAGGTCGCGACCGATCGAGGCACCTATGAGGTGGAAATCCCAGCACAAGTCAGTGCCTCGGCCGAAGTGGTGCGTGGCGATAACGTCAAAATCCTCGTGGGTGAAGACCTCGACCAGACCGGTGTGTTCGTTGACTTCGAACGCACCGTGCCCGTGGCCTTGTTGGCTGCGCTCTATGCCCTGGTCGTGATCGTGGTGGCACGGTGGCGAGGGGTCCGCGCCATCGGTGGGCTGATCCTCTCGTTTGCCGTCCTCTTTGGGTTCATGATCCCGGCTCTGCTCGAGGGCGGCCCACCATTTTGGGTTGGGTTGATTGGCTGCATGCTGATCATGTTGGTGGTCTTATACTTCGCCCACGGATTGTCCCTGCGCACGACAACAGCCTTGCTGGGGACGTTCATCGGACTCCTGCTGACCGCTGGTCTTGCAGCATGGGCATCGGACTCCGCTTATCTGATGGGCCTCGGTGAAGAATACTCGTACATGCTCACCTCGGTGGTCCCGGAGATTCGTCTATCTGGCATTGTCCTGACCGGGTTGTTGGTTGCCGGGCTCGGTGTGCTCAATGATGTGACGATTACCCAGTCCTCGGCGGTCTGGGAGATCAAGGCTGCACAACCGAACATTTCTGCAAAGAATCTCTTTGCCGCGGGGATGCGTATCGGCCGTGACCATATCGCCTCAACCGTCTACACCATCGCGTTCGCGTACGCGGGTGCGGCGCTGCCAATGCTCATGGTCGTCTCGCTGTATGACCGCTCGATGGTGGAAACCATCATGTCTGCCGAGATGGTCGAAGAAGTCGTCCGTATACTGGTTGGCTCCGTCGGGTTGGTTCTTGCCATCCCCATCACCACGGGTATTGCGGTGACCGTCGCCCAGGCCGTGGCCGAACCATCATCGCAGACCACACAGACCGCAACGACGCATGCACATTAAACGCAAAGTGGTCCTCCACTGCACGTGAGGGACCACTTTGGACGCCCGGGGATCTGTTAGTCCAAGAAGTGGCCTAACCGTTAGACCACGCTATCGCCTTCGTCGCGAGCCCTCTTCAAATCTTTGATGAAACCGTGAGCAATCACGTACGCAATGATCGCCACGGTCACGGGCCACATGAGAATATAGCCGGTTAGAAGAACTGTAGTCATGAAATCACTCCTACATCGATGTGTGCGGTGTCGTTGAGGGGTTTCCTCGCTCGAAGCGGCGATATGTTCGGTTTGATAATGCTGACGTTGCAGCCGATGGACATCATCAATCCACGATCATACCGGCCACCAATACCACGAGGCTATCAAAGACGTAGCTGCCGCGGATGATCTCATGCACTACGATTTTCGGGTGCGAATATAGAGAGCAAACATGACGCCGGTCAAGGCCAGTAGTGCAGCACAGACCATAAAAGTGGTTGTGGGGCCCCAATGGGTAAATCCAAGCCCACCGACGACCCCCGCGAAGCCGAGACCAATATCGAAGGTCATATTCCACGCCACGCTGCCACGGTTTGCGCTGCCGGCTTGCTCGAAGCACAGTAAGAGACTCGATGCCTGAACAGTGCCGATACCGAACCCCAGCACCATCATCGTGAGCATCAGCCCCCAGCCAGCAGACAACACGGCAGTCAGGATCAGACCGGTCAAGACCGTGATAATGCCGATGATCATGACCGTTACCGCCGAATACCGATCCAACGAAGCACTTGCAAGAAAGCGACCGACAATGGCGAAGACTTGCATGCTCACGATATACGCCACCGCAGAAACCTCAGGGATACCCGGGCCGAATGCAAGGACCACGCCAAAGACTGTGAGTGCTATGGCGACCGGAAACAGCACCATGCCCAAACCCACCACGCGTGTGCGCGTCTTAGGTTGTGGTGAACCGTCGTCTTGCGTCGATGCGCGTTGTCGTCTTGGTAATGCCAATATTGCAGGTAGCGCCAGCAAGACCAGTCCAAAACTCAGCAACCGGAAACCAATGGTCGGCAAAGTATTGAGCAACCACAATCCCACCGGCGCGCCAATGGCGGTAGCCGTTGCGGTGGTTGCGCCGAAGAAACCAAGGGCTCTGCCCAGCCGCCTCGGTTCGACGGTCGAGGGGACGACCGCAGTCCCAATGACCACCAGGATGCCGAACCCCAGACCGCCCACAATGCTTCCGATCAACAACGTCGCGAGCGGATAGCCCGTCATGACCTTGAATAAGTTGCCGATCGCCTGCAGCCCCAGCGCGGTACAGAACACCAGCCGCGGTCCAAGACGGCTGTTGAGTAACGGCGCCAATGGTTGCACGACCACGACCGCAATCATCATGATTGTCAGCACTGCACCAGCGGTGACGCTGGTCAGTCCCATATGTTGTCCGGCCGTGACCAGCGTGGCGTAATTCAGGAAGAACGTGCCAAACCCAAAGAGCGCTATCCACATCACACCGAGTAGTGCTGGAGTAAGCGTGCGTTGCTCCTCGGGTGACTGTGCAGCACCGGATACGGTCATAGCGCGTCCCTAGGATTTGAGACGCAACACCGCGAGCAAGAATTCGCCATCTTCAACAAACGGCTCAAACTGCCAGGTGCCAAAGCGCTGGAATACTTCCAAGCCGGCGACCTCCGCGTCTTGGGAAAACTGCTGATGTGAATAGCCTCGGGCTAGCTGAAACCCGGTGAGAAACCGTGAAGCAGCGTGCATGTGTTTGGCAACATTTTTCAACGCGGGCACGCGCTCCCACTCGGCAAGAAACGTCTGTACGTTGCCGGCCGAGACGATGATGTCGAAGCGTTTGAGGCCACCGGCACGGTCATCCAGGGCAAAGTCTGCCAGATCCGCCACCTCGAAATGCGCTTGAGGGTATTTCGTATTGGCCACCTCCACGAGGTGCGGGTCCAAGTCGATGCCCATCACATTGTGGCCTGCGTGAGCGAGGTAGCCTGCCAGACGGCCGTTGCCCGAACCGGCATCGAGAATTGTCGACTCGCGTTGTGCGATCGCATCGATCGCTCTGGCCTCGCCGTCAATGTCGAAGCCTTCAGCTTCCATGCGCTCCCAACGTTGTGCGTAGCGTTGGGAATGTGTTGGATCTTGCATTGCCGCCCGCCAAGAATTCAGCTCCTTTTCCGGCGTGTGCTTCGGCGTGGGGGAAAGAGAGAATGCACGGGCAGAATCTGGTGTGGGGAGAGAACCATCGTTGGACATGCCCTTAGTCTAGGCTCGACCAAAATATTCGGCCTCGTATTTGACGCACAGCGTAGATCCTCCCATTGTGCGTATATGCACACGAGCTGTGAGGTATTTGTTAGCAGAGTATTGTCCTAAAGTGTGGCCAAGACCACCATTAAGCTGGCATATTGGGCAGGAAGCGTTGCAGTGAATATTCCCTCACTGTGACACCACCATTATTGCTGAACCGTGGGATTTTCCTGCGGTTCGGGTCATGTCGGAAGGGACAAGATGACACAGACTCTTACGCATTTCATTAACGGAGCTGGCGTTGAAGGTACTTCGGGCCGCTTTGCAGATGTCTTCCATCCTGCAGTCGGTGAAGTTGCAGCACAGGTACCACTCGCCTCACTCGAAGAAGTCAACAACGCCGTGGAAGTGGCAGTCAAAGCCCAGGTTGGTTGGGCCGGCCTGAACGCTCAGCGCCGTGCACGCATCTTGGGTCGATTCGTCGACCTGGCGCACGAAAACATGGACGAGCTGGCAACTGCTTTGTCGAACGAACACGGCAAAACGTTTGACGATGCCAAAGGCGATGTCCAGCGTGGCCTGGAAGTTGTCGAATTTTGCATGGGTGCACCACACTTGATGAAAGGCGAATTCTCGGATCAATCCGGTACCGGCATCGACACCTACTCCATGCGCCAGCCGTTGGGCGTCATGGCAGGCATTTCACCGTTCAACTTCCCAGCCATGATTCCGCTGTGGCAGGCCGGACCTGCCCTGGCCGCTGGAAACGCCTTCATTCTCAAACCTTCAGAGCGGGACCCATCGGTTCCACTGATGTTGGCCGACCTGTTCAAACAAGCCGGCATGCCTGACGGCGTATTCCAGGTTGTCAATGGCGATAAGGCCGCCGTGGATGCACTGTTGGACCACCCAGCAGTGGAGGGTGTCGGATTCGTTGGCTCCACACCGATTGCCCAGTCGATCTACACTACCGCTGCGGCAAACGGGAAACGTGCACAGTGCTTTGGCGGTGCCAAGAACCACGCCATCATCATGCCCGACGCCGACTTGGACCAAGCTGCAGATGCGCTCATCGGTGCTGCCTTCGGTGCGGCCGGAGAACGGTGCATGGCCCTGTCTGTCGCCGTGCCAGTTGGAAAAGAAACCGCTGACGCACTCGTCGCCAAAGTGTTCGAGAAAGCCAAGGACCTCAAAGTCGGCCCCTCGCTGGATCCATCCTCTGACTTCGGCCCTGTTGTCACCGCAGAAGCGAAGGCGCGCATTGAAGCCGCTATCGAAGCGGGTGTGAAAGAAGGCGCAGAACTCGTCCTGGATGGTCGCGGTGTGAAAATCGATGGCCACGAGAACGGTTTCTACGTTGGGGCAACAATCTTCGATAAGGCCACCAAAGACATGTCGATCTACCTCGACGAGATCTTCGGTCCGGTGCTCACGATTGTTCGTGCAGACGACTTCGAAGAGGCCCTAGCACTGCCATCCGAACATGAATATGGCAATGGCGTAGCGATCTTCACGCGCGACGGCGACACCGCGAGAGAATTCACCCGCCGTGTCCAAGTCGGTATGGTCGGTGTCAATGTGCCGATTCCCGTCCCCATCGCTTACTACACCTTTGGTGGCTGGAAGGCATCTGGATTCGGCGACCTGAACCAGCACGGTGCCGACGCGTTCAAATTCGTTACCAAGACCAAGAGCGTAACGTCACGCTGGCCATCCGGCATCAAAGAAGACGCCAGTTTCGTTATGCCACTGCAGTAAGGACACCATGTCACAATCTGAACTTCTGACATCCGTTCAGGGCGGTTTGGGCGTTATTACGCTCAACCGCCCAAAGGCGGTTAATGCGCTCTCTCACAACATGATCACTCTGTTGGATGACGCACTGACCGAGTTTGAGAACAACGACGAGGTCCACGCCGTGCTGATCCGCGGCTCCGGCGACCGGGGCCTATGTTCCGGCGGCGATGTCGTGACCCTGCACAAAAGCGCCGCCGAGAATGATTTGGCCGGTGCTGCACCATTCTTCCGCGAAGAATACATCCTCAATCACCGCATCTACGAGTACCCCAAGCCATATATCGCCATCATGAATGGACTAGTCCTGGGCGGGGGAGTTGGCGTCTCGGTGCCAGGCTCACATCGCGTGGTGACAGATTCCACCAAGTTGGGGATGCCAGAAGTCGGCATCGGCTTCAGCCCAGACGTTGGTGGGGTCTACTACCTTGCCAATACTCCCGGAAAAGTCGGAAACTATATGGCACTCACCGGCAGCCAAGCCTCCGGAGCAGACGCCGTCTACGCCGGCTTAGCAGACGTGCGGGTCCCAGATGAGCGTATTGAGGCACTGGTCCAGCGACTTGAAACCATCACCGGGCCTGACCAAGTGGATGCGATCCTTGCGGAATTCAACGAGACACAAGAATCGGCCTTAGAACATGAATCCACCTGGATTGATGAAGTTTTCGGTGCCGAGACGGTAGAAGAAATTCTTACCGGTGTTCAGACCGTCGCGGCGCAGGAAAATGAGGTGGCACAAAAAGCGCTCAAAGCGTTTCAGCGCCATTCACCGACGGCGTTGAAAGTCTCACTGGAAGCCGTACGTCGTGCCGCAGAGCTCAGCCTGGCAGAAACCCTGGTACAGGATTTGCGTACCACCATGCACGCTGTCGCAGGTACCGAATTGGCTGAAGGTATCCGTGCTCAACTCATTGATAAAGACCGGAACCCGCAGTGGAATCCGGCACAGCTCACTGATGTCACCGATGAAGCCGTACAAGCATTTTTCGGCCCCGTTGACGGCATCGATGATCTCGTCATCGACTAGGTAAGGACTCATCATGAATATTGCATTCCTTGGTCTCGGGAACATGGGTTCCCACATGGCCCGAAATCTGGCAGATGCCGGATACCACATGACATGCTTCGATATTGTCGAAGCAGCAACCCAGGCCGCCGCGGAACACGGCATGACGGTAGCATCTTCTGCAAGCGAAGCAGTGAAAGGTGCTGACGTGGTCATCACCATGTTCCCGGCCGGTAAACACGTCCTGGACGCCTACCGGAACGATCTGTTGGCCAATGCAGATGCCGGGACGCTCTTTATCGACTCATCGACCATCGCGGTAGATGACGCCGTTGAAGCAGCTAATCTCGCCGAAGAAGCTGGGCACCTTGCACTGGATGCTCCGGTCTCCGGTGGTACCACCGGCGCTGAGAACGGCACACTGACTTTCATGGTTGGTGGTAGCCAAGAGTCTTTCGACAAAGCAAAGCCGCTGTTTGAAATCATGGGTCGTCAAATTGTGCATACCGGTGCCTCAGGAACGGGTCAAGCCGCCAAGGTGGTCAACAACATGGCGCTGGCCATCAACACCATTGGCACCGCAGAGGCATTCAGTCTGGGAGAAAACCTCGGGCTGAGCCATCAGACGCTCTACGACGTGATGTCGAGCTCCGCTGCGCAATCTTGGTCTGTCACAACCAACTGCCCGGTTCCTGGCCCAGTACCAACCTCGCCCTCGTCCAACGACTATCGGCCTGGCTTTGCGACCGGTCTGATGGCAAAAGACTTGGGCTTGGCAAAGGCTGCCATCGAGTCGACGAACACTCCGGCAGACTTCGGGCTAGCGGCCTATCACGCGTACACTGAATTCAACTCCGAGACTAATTCGGGGAAAGACTTTTCCGCCATCATTGCGACAAAGCAGAAAGGCTAACTGTGTCTCAGCAAGTTATTTTGACCGAAACTGTCGATCGGGTCGGCGTGATTCGCCTCAACCGTCCCGATGCTCTCAACGCTCTGAATGCCGATCTGATGTATGCCGTGGTCGAAGCCGCCGAAGCATTCCAAGATGATCCCAACGTGATGGCCATCGTGCTGACCGGGAGCGAAAAGGCTTTTGCCGCCGGTGCAGACATCAAGGAAATGAGCGAGAAATCCTATATCGACATGCAACAGTCAGACTGGTTCTCACACTGGAACCGTCTGAGTGATATTCGCTTGCCGATCATTGCGGCAGTGAACGGTTACGCTCTTGGAGGCGGCTGCGAACTGGCGATGATCGCCGATATGATCATTGCCGGACCGAAGACCAAATTTGGTCAACCCGAAATCAACCTGGGTGTCATCCCTGGTATGGGCGGGTCCCAGCGACTCACCCGCGCCATCGGGAAGGCGAAAGCCATGGACCTCGTGTTGACCGGTCGCATGATTGGTGGCGAAGAGGCCGAACGTGCGGGACTGGTGGCTCGTCTGGTCGCCGATGACGAAGTGTTTGACACCGCGATGGAAGTTGGCAAAACCATCGCTGCCAAATCCCGACCCGTCGTCATGATTGCGAAAGAGGCCGTCGACGCTGCGTTCGAAACGACACTTGAACAGGGTCTGCTCTTTGAGCGTCGCACGTTCCACGCACTGTTTGCTCTCGAAGACCAAAAAGAAGGCATGGATGCGTTCGCGAATAAACGTGAAGCTCAGTTCAAAGACCGCTAGCGGACTATAGCGCCACATAACGCTTCCGAAAAATGCCGGATGGGTCGGGAATACCCCGACCTATCCGGCATTTTTGGTGCTTGCGGTACACAAGAACAGGCACCGGAAGCGATACTCCCGGTGCCTGCAAGTACGGCGTGGTCAGCGCGACCCTGAGCGCAGCACTATTTCATGTCAGCTGCTGAAAACTCATGATCGTAGCCTTCCGTGCTGGTGCGTGCAGCCAGCGACTGGTCTGTGAGCTCACCATCTGCACCATGGAATTCGGCTTCCTTTTTCCGCAGCTCAACGCGGCGAATCTTGCCCGAAATCGTCTTTGGCAGTTCTGCGAATTCCAGTCGGCGAATCTTTGCATACGGTGGCAGTTTGCTATCGGTAAAGGCAAAGATGTCTTTGGCCGTTGCCGCATCAGGTTCGTAGCCTTCGGCAAGGACCACATAGGCTTTCGGAACGGCTAGACGGATTGGGTCAGGGGAAGGGACCACAGCGGCCTCGGAGACCCCTGGGTGTTCGATGATCGCCGATTCCAGCTCGAAAGGCGACAGTTTGTAGTCTGAAGCCTTGAACACATCATCAGCGCGGCCGACATAGGTAAACACCCCGTCTTCATCGCGTTCCATGATGTCACCGGTCCGATAATAACCACCGAAAAACGCCGCGTCGTTCTTGTCTGGATCCTTGTGGTATTCCTTCATCAAACCCACCGGGCGCGGCTCGATGGTCAAACAGACTTCGCCTTCGCCCGGGCCTTCTACAAGTTCGTCCGTCGCAGGATCGATTAGAACCACTTGATAGCCAGGCAGTACACGTCCCAGGGAACCAGCTTTGACGTCTTGGCCAGGCGTATTTGCGATTTGCAAGGTCGTTTCTGTTTGTCCGAAGCCATCGCGGATGTCAGCGTTCCAGGCAGTATTGACCGCGTCGATGACGACCGGGTTGAGCGGCTCACCGGCTGCCAATACCTTCCGGGGAGGTGTGGCCATCTGGGTGAGGTCAGCTTGGATGAGCATACGCCATACGGTCGGAGGGGCACAGATGGACGTGACGCCTTCTGCATCCATGACCGACATCAGTTTTTCGGCATTGAAGCGAGCATAGTTGTATAAGAAAATCGTCGCCTCACCGATCAGCGGAGCAAAGAAGTTCGACCATGCGTGCTTGGCCCAACCAGGGGACGCAACGTTGAGATGGACATCGCCGGGTTCTAATCCGATCCAGTACACCGTAGACAAGTGCCCCACAGGATAGGACGTATGGGTATGGGCAACCATTTTGGAGCGCGAAGTAGTCCCCGAAGTGAAATAGATCAGGGCGGTATCATCGGCCCGGGTTGCTTCAGTGACCTCGAATTTCGTTGGCGCCTCGAACGAATCGAGGTATAGGTGCTGTGGATGGACAGCATCGTCTGGCAACTGATCAGCTGATGTCGTGATCACACTAAAATCACCCGGAACGTCGTCGAATTTTGCGGTGTTGCCCGGGTTGGTGACCACCCATGACGCCTCTGAGCGAGCGATACGCTCCTCTAATTGTTCAGGGGCCAGCATGACCGTGGTTGGCAGAAGGACCGCACCCAGTTTGAAACCAGCGAGCATAGTTTCCCACAACTCGTATTGGTTATCGAGCATCACGATGATGCCGTCCCCGCGTTGTACTCCCAAACCGCGAAGCCAATTGGCGACTTGTGACGAGCGCGCTGACAACTCGGCATACGTGGTCGAATACCGCGTGCCATCCTCTTCGAGGATGACCAAGACGTCTTGGTTCGCCCGCTGCTCCGTCGCAGCTACCTGGTCGAACCAATCCAACGCAAAATTGAAGTGCTCGAAACGTGGCCAGCTGAAATTGTCGCGGGCTGTTTCAATATCGGTGCGATGCGCCAGCAGTACATCGCGGGCCTGTCGGAATTGATCGGTAACAGTCATTGGGCTCCTTGTGTCGAGTGGGAACAACATCCTGTGACGTAGACTAATCGTAACGTGACGTGCGGTACAGTTCTTCCGTCAATTTCCTGCTCATTTTCCATCATATGGGGCTCGGTTAGTATGGGGTAGAACGGCGTATAACGCCAGAGATTTGTGTAATAAAATGTGTCTTGACTAGGAGGGATACAGTCTATGCACATCGTGTGTGCAGCGATTGTGGGCGAGAGTTTTGGCAACGATTTTCGGTGAGGGGTCACTCACTGTACACTTGTGCAGTATGGGCTCCCCGAGAGCTGTATCACCTTATACACATGGACCAAGAGAAGGAAGCGCATGACTGCCGCGGAATCGAATGGATTAATTCACAACGTTCATCAAGCCCCGTTTCCAGATGCTGACGTTTTGGATGTCGTTTCGCTACTGGGAGCTGCAGAGCAAGAGCGATTGCTCAATCTGCGCGCCCACCTTCAGGCCAACGTGCGCAAGCAAGTCATCGAGTATTGGAACCGCGAAGAGTTTCCGTTCGAGATGCTTCCCGGCCTGGCTGAGCAAGGTCTTGGTCAACTTTCGGTCGACGGGAGTTCATGGCTGTTTCGGGGCCTGGCTTATGCAGAAGTGTCTCGTGCAGATGACTCCTTGAGCGCGCTTGTGGGCATTCACAACGAACTGATCGTTGGGATGATTCACCAGCTCGGCTCCGATGCACAACGAGAGGAATGGTTGGATAGGCTTCGGAACTTCAAAGCAATCGGTGCCTTTGCCATGACCGAACCAGATCACGGTTCCGACGTCTCAGGAGGGCTGGAGACCACGGCGCAGCAAACCGACAATGGATGGGTGATTAACGGACAGAAGCGCTGGATCGGAGCCGGCACCATCGCTGATTTCTCCCTCGTCTGGGCACGCGACGTCGCTGATGACAAAGTTAAAGGATTCCTGGTCCGCATGGACCTGCCTGGCGTCTCCGCGGACAAGATCACGAACAAAATCGGGCTGCGCGTAATGCAAAACGCCGACATCTCGTTCGACAACGTTCAAATCCGCGAAGAGGACCTTCTTCCAGGTGCCGCAGAATTTAGTGCGGCCAATAATATGTTGCGCAATTCCCGCATCTGGGTCGGCTGGCAGGCATACGGCGCGCAAATGCACGCGATCGATGTGGCGCGTGACTACGCTCTCGACCGCCAACAGTTCGGGCGGCCACTTGCGAAATTTCAGCTGATCCAACAAGACCTTGCAGAAATGATCTCGAATGCGATGGCGTCCTTCGGTTTGATGTATCAGGTGGCGCGTTTCCAGGAGGAACAACGGGTTGAGATGGTTCACGCTGCTCTCGGGAAAGCAACCGGGTCCCGATTACTGCGTGATACCGCAGCACGCGCTCGCAATATCCTGGGCGGCAATGGGATCGTTTCAACCTACGAGGCAGCAAAGATTTTCTCCGATGCCGAAGTTGTACATACTTATGAAGGAACCTACGAAATCAACTCACTCATTGTGGCACGTGCCGTAACGGGCGTGTCAGCCTTCGTGTAGACAGGAGAACATTATGGAAATTCAAGGACAAGCGGCAATTGTCACCGGTGGCGCCTCAGGGCTTGGTGCGACCACGGCCAAAGCGCTGGCCGCGAAAGGCATGAAAGTTTATGCTTTCGACCTGGCACAGGGTATCGAAAATGCTGAGCCGGTCGACAATATCGAGTACCTCGAAGTCAACGTCACCGATCACGACTCCATCCGTGCGGCGATCGCGAAAATTTCCGATGGCAAGGAGCCTCTGCGCGTCGTGATCAACTGTGCAGGGATCGGTACCCCCGGACGTGTGCTGTCACGAAAAGGTCCCCATGATCTGGATCAATTCGCTAACGTCATCAACGTGAACCTGCTTGGTACGTTCAATGTGATGACCCTGGGTGCTGAGCTCATCGCACAGCAAGAACCCGTCGATGACGACGGCCAACGCGGTATTGTCATCAACACCGCGTCCGTGGCAGCATTTGAAGGACAAATCGGTCAAGTAGCCTATGCAGCTTCAAAGGGTGGCGTGCATTCGCTCACCATCTCAGCCGCACGTGATCTGGCCTCCCACGGCATCCGTGTCAACACCGTTGCACCGGGCATCGTCGAAACCCCGATGATGGCGGGTATTACACCAGAGTTCCGCGAAACGCTGGAAGCTTCGGTACCGTTCCCGGCTCGCCTGGGTCGGCCAGATGAATACGCGCAGCTGGTGCTGGATCTCATCGGCCACAACTACATTAACGGCCATACCGTTCGTATGGATGGTGCCCTACGGATGGGCCCGCGCTAAAGCACTGAACCACCGTGTTGATGCATGGTCCCAGGAGGAAAAGATATGTCACAAGCTTTTATCGTTGATGCACTTCGGACACCAGTAGGGCGTCGCAACGGCGGGCTGGCTGATATCCACTCCGCCGATCTCGCCGCAGCACCACTGGCTGCCATGTTGGATCGAGTGGGGGTGGAAACGGGAGAATACGACGAGATCATTCTTGGCAGTATTGACCAGATTGGCCCGCAATCCTTTGACATCGCCCGTACCGCCTGGCTCGCCGCTGGCGGTTCCGAAGCCGTTCCTGGGACCACCATCGACCGTCAATGTGGCTCCGGTCAGCAAGCCATCCACTACGCCACCCAAGCAGTCATGTCGGGGACTTCTGACCTCGTGGTTGCCGGTGGGGTGCAGAACATGTCTACGATCCCACTGGGTAGCGCAAACACCATCATGAAAGACCAAGGGTTTCCTACACCGTTTGCAGGGTCGAAAGCATGGGCAGATCGCTATGGGGATCAGCCCATCTCGCAATTCCACGGTGCCGAAATGATGGCGAACCGTTGGGGTATCACCCGAGAACAAGCCGAAGCGTTTGCGGCTGAGTCGAACCGCCGAGCGCTTGCCGCCCAGGAAGCCGGGTTTTTCGCCGACGAAATCCTACCGCTGGGCGGATTACGACAGGACGAAGGCCCACGAACACCCAATCGGGCAAAAATGCGGGAGCTGCAAACACTTCGACCAAACGGGATCCACACTGCTGCCACAGCATCCCAAATTAGTGATGCGGCAGCAGTGCTGACGATCGCCTCGGAACGCGCCGTTGAAGAATATGGACTTGTCCCACGGGCACGTATTCACCATGTTTCGGCCCGAGCAGATGACCCGGTCATGATGCTGTCAGCGCCAATTCGGGCGACCCGTCATGCACTCGAGCGCACCGGGATGGATATCGAAGATTTCGATGCAATCGAGATCAACGAAGCCTTTGCAGCGGTCGTGCTGGCATGGGAGAAAGAGCTGCGTCCCGACATGTCGAAGGTCAACATTCACGGCGGCGCGATCGCTTTAGGCCACCCGATCGGCGCGACCGGTGCCCGACTCATGACCACGCTGCTGCACACCCTGGAAGAATCCGGGGGACGATATGGCCTGCAAACCATGTGTGAAGGTGGCGGTCAAGCAAACGTGACCATCATCGAACGCCTCGATAACTAAACCGGTCATATCTCACGCCAAACTCCATGATGGGGCTCAATTATGAACACCACAGGCATGTCGACGATTTCAATTGACGACCAAATCCGAATCAGTCAACGCAATTCCGTGTCCCTGCAATTCGCTCGCGTCGCCGAGACCCAGCGCGACAAGATTGCGCTGAAGTACCAAGATCGTAGTTGGACTTACACCAGCTTGAACCACGCGGTGACGGTCGCTGCGGCACGGCTGCGTGCACTGGGCTTGCAGTCGGGCGACCGGTTCGCGGTGATGGGGAAGAACTCAGATACGTTTGTTGTCCTATTTCTCGCCGCATCACGAGCCGGGCTCGTGCATGTGCCCATCAACTTCGCGCTCACCGGGCCGGAATTGCAGTATCTGGTGGCCGACAGTGCGGCAACAACGATCATCGTTGATGACGAATACGCCGATACGGTTCGCGAGATTGCGACATCCAGCGAACTTGAACATGTTGTCGAAATGTCCGACATGTTGGACCACATCCAAACCGTCCTCGCCGATGACAAGGCACTTGCTGAGATTCTCGAGCAAGACGGCTGGGACGGTGCCGAAGAAACCGACCTCGCCCAGCTGCTGTACACGTCGGGCACCACCTCGGCGCCCAAGGGTGCCATGTTGACTCATCGGGCGTTGCTATCGCATTACAACGGCACGATTCCGGCGCTGGATATGACCGGTGACGACAACCCGATGGTACCGATGCCATTGTATCATTCAGCGGCGATGCACGTCTTCACCCTGCCGTATTTGATGCTGGGTGCCACCATCCGCTTGCTGCGGATTCCAGATATTGCCGAGATTTTGCGCTACATCGAGGCCGAACAGATCGGTTCGTTGTTCTTAGCTCCAACGGTGTGGGTCCCGCTATCGCAACACCCTGATCTGGCAAACCGAGACCTGTCGACACTGAAGAAGGCACAATACGGTGCGTCGATCATGCCGGTCACGGTATTGCAACGCCTGCGAGAGCAATATCCTGCGATCGGGTTTTACAATTGCTTTGGCCAAAGTGAAATGTCACCGTTGTGTACGGTGTTGCGCCCCGAAGAACACGACGAGCGACCGGCTTCTGCAGGAAGACCAACCTCGACTGTTCAGCTGCGCGTTGTAGACCCATCTACCGGAGAACACGTGGGTACCGGTGTTCCGGGTGAAGTACAGTATCGTTCGCCGCAACTGTTTTCTGGCTATTGGAACAAAACGGAACAAACCGAAGAAGCTTTTATGGACGGGTGGTTTCGGTCAGGAGATCTCGTCGTGTTGGATGAGGGCGGCTACATTGAAGTTGTAGACCGCATTAAAGATGTCATCAATACCGGCGGTGTCTTGGTTGCCTCAAGAGAGGTTGAAGATGCGGTCTACCGTCATGAGGCCGTGGCAGAAGTTGCCGTGGTGGGACGTGATCACGAGAAATGGATTGAACAAGTCACCGCCGTCGTCGTGCTCAAGGACGGGTACACGGACGTCGCAGCAGATGAGATTCGAGACTTGACGCGTCAGTACTTGGCCCGCCATAAAGTGCCGGGTCATATCGAGTTCGTCACCGAATTACCCCGCAACCAGTCCGGCAAATTACTCAAACGAGAACTCAAATAGTCGAGCGGCCTATGGCCCGGCGACCTACCGAAACTCGGCATCCGAGTATTCGTGCCCGAACCCGTCCGTAGTGGTACGAGCAGCCAAAACATCTGCGGTGTGCTGACCAGTCTCACCGTGTATCTCAACTTCGTCGTGGCGAAGAGCTACGCGACGGATTTTGCCCGAAACGGTTTTCGGCAGGTCGGCCACAAACTCGAGCCGACGGATGCGTGCATAAGGTTGTAGAGCGGTGCGTGCGTGCTCGAAGATATCTTTGGCTGTTTCCGACGTGGGGGAGTAGCCCGGCGAGAGCACCACATACGCTTTGGGTACCGCGGTACGAATCGGATCCGGGCTGGGGACCACTGCAACTTCTGAAATAGACGGGTAGCCCATGAGACCGTTTTCGAGCTCAAAAGGAGAGAGCTTATAATCGGATGCCTTGAAGAGATCATCGGCGCGACCAACGTAGCTGTAGACGCCGCGAGCATCACGCGACATCAGATCGCCGGTGAGATGTAGGTCTGAGCCAAACGCTTTCACATTGCGTTCCTCGTCCCAGTAGTAGCCCGGAGTGAGGCCCACTGGTTTCGGCTGCAGCCGCAAGGCGACCTGACCGGTGCCCGGTCCGTCAATAACTTGTTCGGTGAGTTCATCCACGAGCTCTACATCAAAGCCGGGGAGGGGTTTCCCAAGTGCCCCCGCAGGAACATCTAGGCCAGGGGTGGTCGCGATTTGTAGGGTAGTTTCAGTTTGCCCGTAACCATCACGGATGGTGACATTCCACGCCTCGCGGACTTTTTCAAGTGTCGCCAAGTTCAGCGGCTCACCGGCCGACAGTGCATTCGTTGGAGGGTGCTCCAGGGAGCCCATATTCGCGTGGATCAGCATGCGCCATACAGTCGGGGGTGCACACAAACTGGTTACCGAGAAGTCTTCGATGACCCGCAGCATGGTGGCAGCATCAAAACGGGCATAGTTGACGGACAAGACGGTGGCCTCGCCAATCCATGGCGCAAAGAACGACGACCACGCGTGCTTGCCCCAACCGGGCGACGAAATATTCAAGTGCACGTCGTTGGAGTACACGCCCAACCAGTAGAGCGTTGAGAAGTGGCCAACCGAATAGGATTCTTGGGTATGCAATACCATCTTGGGTTCACTGGTGGTACCGGAGGTAAAATACACGAGCATTTCAGCATCGGCGGGAGTAGGACCAACAACAACAAATTCGTCGGTGGAGGCGTATGCATCAGCGTAGGAATGCGCTCCGGTTACTGGAATGTCGCCGGTGACGAAAACTCCGAGTGATTCTGGTTCAACGCCCAGGCTGGCAAGATCTGCGAATTTCTGGATGTTGTGTTGGTTCGTCAGTGCCCATTGCACTCCGGCACGCTGAATCCTTGACGCCAACGCATTGGAATCGAGCATGACGGTGGTTGGCAGGATGACGGCACCAATCTTGATGGCAGCGAGCATCGCTTCCCACAGTTCGACTTCGTTGTCGAGCATCATCATGAATTTATCGCCTCGGGTGACTCCGAGCGACTGGAACCAGCCGGCTACCTGAGTTGATCGTGCCGAAAGTTCAGCGAATGTCAGGGTACGGGTCCCTGAATCGCCGGTCACAATGAGCGCTGGCTGGTCGGCACGGTGGGGATCCTGAGCGATGGCATCGAACCAGTCGAGACCGAAGTTGAAATACTCAAATGCTGGCCACTGGAACTGCTCGGCGACTTCGGTGGGATCCAGTGCCATGAGACGATCCCTGGCAGCACGATATTGTTGGGTCACATTCATTGGACATCCTTTTCGCCGAGCGTTGATAACCATCGGTCATTCTAATCAACCAGTGGCTAGATTATGTTTATTTCCAGCCCAGCAGTTTGAATACTTCGTACCAGCCGGCGAAAATTTCGCGGTTGCGTTCCGCACCGAGCTGGGCGGGGTTGGCAAACAGTACGTAGTCGGCATCGGCCACGGCTTGGTCCTGGGAAAGCATTTCTGCCAATTCGTCGACCTTTCCCACATAGGTTGGACCAGAGCGTGCCGGGCTGCCATCGAGTTGGCCTGCTTGATCACGAGTGCTGCCCGCATAGCCGAACATGCGCTCATCTTGGATGGACCGCAGTGCATACATGGAACGCGAGACCGTCGTCTTGCCTCCGGTGGCAAGACCCGAAGCCGAGTAAGCATCGTGGTAGCGGCGAATCTGATCTGCCTGCTGGATATGGAATGGACGGCCGTCATCTTGGAGTAGCAGTGTGGATGACAAGAGGTTATAACCCTGTTCACCCGCGGTGATGCCAGAACTGGTCGACCCGGAACCCCACCACAGGCGATTGAGCAGGTCAGGAGACTGTGGCTGTGTCACAAGCTGTGTTGCACCACCGGGGGACCACGGGGAGTTGGGATCACCGGTAGCCACCGGAATACCACCGATGGCGTCGCGAATGCGCTGGCCACGCTCCTGAGCGACATCCGTCCAGTTCTGGCCCGGTTCCAAAGTGTAACCAAACTGTTGTTGACCATCCAGTGCGGCTTCTGGTGACCCGCGGGAGATGCCCAGCTGGAGCCGCCCATCGGAAATCAGATCGGTGGTGGCCGCTTGTTCAGCAAAATAGAGTGGATTCTCATAACGGAGGTCGATCACCCCGGTGCCCAGCTCGATGCTGTGGGTTTGGGCGGCCATGGCTGACAGCGTGGGGAATGGTGCTGACATCATCCACTGAAAGTGATGCACTCGGATCCATGCGCCGTCCAAGCCTTCTTCCTCCGCCGCCGCGGTCATCGAGAGTTGATCATCGAACGCGGCTTTTGGATCAACGGTGCCTGTCGCGCGGTCGTGGGCGAAGTGACCAAAGTTTAAAAATCCCAGTTTTTTCTGCATACTCACGAAACGACGAGTGCCGGCCTGGTATTCCGAATGTGGTTTTTGTCTCCTGACCGTTCTGGTGGTGCGCTGACAACCGCGATACGATCATGTACACCATCGAATGGGGAGTAATATCATGGTGTCTCGAGACCAAACCCCAGCTGTTTTGGGGTGGGAAGCGTTTGTTGCCGCACGTACCCGTGCGATTCGGGGCTTGACCGGCATGGTCCTGGAGCTCGGTGCTGGACAGGGTGAAAATTTTTCAGCATTGACACCCGGGGTGCAGTGGTTGGGTCTGGAACCCTCGTCACGGTTTCGGCGCACACTGGCTGAAAGGGCTCGCCACGCTGGACATCACCAACCACCCATTGCAGCGACGGCGGAAGCAATCCCGCTGGATGACGCCAGCGTCACGAACGTGATGGCCACAACCGTGCTGTGTAGCGTAACCGATCCAGGGCAAGTGTTGCAAGAAACAGCGCGCGTACTCACCCCGGGAGGCCAGGTCGTGCTGGCCGAACATGTGCCGGCACCCACAGGCAGCAGCGCTCGACGCGCCCAGCGGCTCGTCAAACCTTTCACTAAATTCTTCGATCATGGTTGTGATCTGACACGCGATACCGAAGCCGCGGTGCACAACAGCGACCTCACAGTTCAAGATGTCAGTCGGTTTCACATACGGGTACTGGGCCGCCTCCACATACCGTTCGTGGTCATCACAGCCCAAAAACCCGCGATGCCGCAGCACACGCAGGGCTGACCTGTGTCTCGATTTCTGGCTCTTCCGGTTTAAGGGTGGGGTTGGTGGTCTAGGCCGCCTGCGATCAGCAACATTCTGAGTCGGTAGTTGTGGGGGTTTCGGAAGCCGCGGGCC
>NZ_BAAGSP010000033.1:0-32487 GCF_054782375.1 Yaniella soli | reverse complement strand
GATCATCAATGACTGGGGGCACACGATCATGCCCAAGAACCGGACCGGCCCACCATCCATCCTGCCGGATATCTGGTGTACTTATAAGCTAACGGGGTCAGCTGGTTTTGCGCTGCACCCGCAGATCGAGGAGCGGTTGCGCCCAGACACCAAGCGCATCACCAAGCAGTTCGCAAGTGTTTATGATGACACGGACTTTGCCGAATGGTGCCAGCAGCACGACATCAACACCGTGACGATCACCGGTTACATGACCAACAACTGCGTACTCGGGACGGCCGAAGGCGCTGAGCCCCACGGCATGAGTGCCGAAGTGCTTTCGGATGCGACCGGCGCGATTCATATTTCCAATGAGATCGGTGACGTGCCCGCCCAGCGCGTGCACGAGACCATCATGACGATTCTGCACTCAAACTTCGCAGCAGTCACAACCACCGAAGCATAGAAACAGGCCATCACCGATGGCAGCGCCACACCAATGAGCAACCTCGTCGAGTCCGCGCTGCAAGGCAAAGCATCGCAGAGCTAGCCGGCAGCTGGGTTACTCGACTTCGGTAAACCCACTATTCAAGAGCAGCTGGCGGCTCTCTTCCAGACTGACGTAATCAGCCACGTCCATGTTGTCTGATGCCTCATAGCCGGGCAGTTCGGCGAGGTCGCTCGGATCGGCCACACTGTAGTCAATGACGAGTTCTTCCACCGCGGAAGTTTCGCCATATTCCATGGTCTGCTCATAGCCGGGAACATCTTGAGCTTGAGCGAGCATCGGGTCAAAGTACTCGCGCGCTTCCTCTTCACCACTGAAGCCAGATGCCGCGTAGTCGATCTCGTTTCGGGTGGTCTGTTTCACGACCTGATCTCCCTTGCGCCCACGATGCCCCAGCGTGTCCTGTTGGATCCGTTGTCGGGCCTTGTCCACGGCTTGACCGGCCAGTGTGACGACATGGAAGGGGTCCATCACGGTGGTGGCTTCTGGCAGGGTTTCAGCAGCTGCGGTTTTATAGCCGGTGAACCCATCCATGGCCACGATTTCGACTGCGGCCCGGAAGGCGCTGGTCTGAGCCTCGAGCCAGGTGATGAAGGTTTGTTTGGATCGGCCCGGGACCATGGCCAGCAACCGTGCAGGTCCGGTGCCATCTGCCACCGGGGTCAGATCGATGACCACGGTGACATACCGGTTGCCCCACCGGGTGTGGCGCCACACATGCTCGTCGACGCCCAATACTCGTACCCCATTGAGTCGGTTGGGATCAGCAATGAGTAACCGCCGGCCAGTCTCCAGGACAGCGTCGTTGGCGGTGTGCCAGGAGACCCCAAGGTTCTCAGCTACCCGGGCGATGGCTAAGCGGTCGATGACCACCGATTTCAACGCCCACAACGCGGCGGGATAGGACAGTTTCTCGCCAGGGGCGACCACACTGGAGGTATCTTGCTGCCAGACACAAGCGCATGCATCACACCGGTAGCGGCGTTACCGTAGATGCAGCTGGGTTGGTCGCCACCCCACGGGCACGTGGGTGACTTTCCGGACCAGACTGCCTCGAGCCCGGGCCTGGGCCCCGCAGTGGCGACAGAATTGATCGGTGTCGACTACGCGACACTCCAAAGCCGCCGACTCAGCGGTGACGTGTTGACCGGTGATGGTCACCCCGTAATTCTTCAGCATGCAAAAGGCATCAAAATCTGGGCGCAAGAAGGTAGGCTGGCACACGTCGAGGTCTTTCTTTGCGATGGCTAGTTTCGTCACTTCCATCATCGAAAGATCTCGACACTTTTAACCCTTCAACACACCCCAATCACAAAACCGATCTACACCCAAAATTCCGAAGAGCCAATTAACGAGCAACCAGGGTGCGACACAGCATCTTCAAGATATCAACAGTCAGTGCCTGGCGTTGTTATGCAGACCTCAACGGGTTTTCATACACATAGGCGTGCTTCTGCCGGTAGCAGGTGCAGGTTCGGTCGGTCATTGATCCGGTGGCGCATGAAAATGCTCGGCGTCGCCATATCTCACGATTACGATTTGTACGTCCTAGGCGGTTGCACGAGTCTTTGCAGCCGTTCGAGCTCTTGGGGGTGGGCTTCATAGAATGCTTGATGATTTTCATAGACATCGGAAGCAAACATATTGCGATGCGCCTGGGCGGTATCTTCCCATTCTGGGTCATCGACGTTGACGGCTTGAATCTTAAATCGGCGATGTTGAAGTTCTTCGAGCAATTGAATGTAGACCAACGAGTAATCAAACCGGTTATAGTCAACATTGACTTTCGTATCCCCTGCGTAGAGCTTATATCGCTGGTTTCCCACATCAAATCGATCGATGTCTTCAAACCGGACCTGTCGGTAAAACAGTTTGCCGAATCGTGTCCAAACTTTTTCATGGTCCACACCAAACCGCCGGAAAAGCCCCTGCGTTAACAGCGTGTAACAGGCCAAGGTAATGAGCCCCGGAATGATCACCGAAAAGACATCATCGCTAGAGCCCTGAACATACTCACTGATCGGAAAATACATCGTGGCAGTCATGATCACACTCAACGGCAACCCTAGAGACACTAGAATCTTTGCTTGCGAAAACACCCGAGGATCCTCAGGGCGCTCGCTCATCTTGCGCAACTTGCGCTGCACAGAACCGCTCGCGGCCCCAGCAGCAAACGCCGCACCGCGACCAAGCTGAACTGGTTCAACCATGGGCTTTACTAACCTCCCTGATGGATATGTAAGCTCGGGAAACTCTGATGAAGACCCGATCCAACGTTGGTCAACCCAGAATTGAAGGTATCGGCAGTTCGATCTTGCGATGTCACGCCACCATGAACATGATCTTGCATTTGCCATCCAACATAGTTCGTCAAGGAATCCGTTGCCATATTCGTACCGACATCGCGACTGAATGCGCCAAGACCGTTCGAAGTCGGCATGTCGTTTGATATTCTGAAGCCGCCGGTGCCAAAGTTCATCGTACCGGTGAGAGTTGACTTAAAGAGACCTTCTCCGTTGGCTACGATGAGCCCTTCCACGCTAAAGTCCTTGTTCGAATCGGTTGCAACATCGGTCAGATAGCTTGCGTTGGCGGTCGTCATAGTTGAGACAGTATCTCCGGCAACGCTGCGCACGAGGTTATCTACCTGCATATTTTGGCTGGTGCGGGCCTCGATGCGGGCCGCAGCAGCCAGTTTCGTGTTGCCGTTTAACATGGCGGTGAAGCCATTGCCCGCCCGACTGACCGTACTTTGACTAGCGTGCGTCGCAGCTGCAGTTCGTACGCTGGAGGATTGTCGCAACAACAGTGAGCTCGTCAGGTTCGAGGCTCCGGCTCCCAGACCACCCATCGCACCGCCAATAAGGGTTTCTTTACCGACGGTTGCCCAATCAACACTACCGTTGGAATATTTCTGCGTGCCGGTTGAAACCCCACCGGAGATGAGCGCACCAGAGATCATGGCAGCTCCCAGTGGTCCACCAACGCCGGTGGCCATCACCCCAACTCCCACCGCAATCGCGGCACCGGCAGCGACGTATTCCCAGTTATTGGACCACCAGTCGCCGACTGCACCCGCTGCATTCGCCAATGGTCCCTGCAGGCTCTCCGAGTAGGCTTGGAGTTCAGCATCGGTGACCGGTGCTAATCCGTGTGGGTCGATGGCATGTAATGGGTCGTTGCCCGCATACGAATACGGATTCGCCGACCAGCCCGCACCGACCGGCGGCGCTAACGGGTCAACCGACAAGAACCCACGAGCTACCGGATCATAAGCGCGAGCGCCCATCCATTCCAGCCCAGCAACCTGGACCCCACCATCGGCAGTCAGGCCAAGACCACCAGGCAGGCCACCGCTGGCACCAGACGCCGCAGCCAACACCTGCCACGGATCGTCCGTCGCAGTGGCACGAGCCGCACGCCAACCAGAAGGTTCCCACTGGTTTCCTACACCGGTTAGCCCAGCTGGACCTTGAAACACCGGGGTAGCTTCAACCCCGATGAGGTTTGGCGTCCCGGCTGCAATATCCCACTGCAACCCAGTGCCATCAACTTCAGCCAGCTCGCCGAGCGCGTTAACCCACAGATCCGTCCGGTGTTGTCCCTCAGCGTCCTGGTCGATAATCTTGGCTAACCAGCCGCGGGCATCCCACGAATAATGCGTAGTACCTTCGGTGCTGGCGGCGCGGACTCGCCGACCCTGGCCATCGTAGTGATAGTCGACCTGGGTGCCATCGGGTTCAGTGACGGTCACCAACTGACCGGCGGCATCGTAATCCAGTGCGCGCTGGCCTGCCGGTGTTGCCTCATTGACCAGGCGCCCGCCCAGGTCATAGGTCCAGGAGCATGTCCCAGCGGCACTTTTGGCGTGGGTCAGTTGACAGGCGTTGTCGTAGAGGTATTCGGTGATGCCATCGGGGCCATCCAATTGGACGATCCGGCCGGAGTCATCCCGGGTAATGCGGGTCACCGATACTCCCGAAGGATCGGTGCGCGTGTGAACGGCTGAGAACCCATCCACGTGTTCCCACGTTTGGATTTGATTCCCGGCTCGTGCCTCGCGAATGCGCCCGGCAGCATCATAGGCCAGCTGGATGTCGCCCAGTGTAGAGTGGCTGATCTGGCTGATCCGACCGGTCATATCGCGCTGGTACTCGGTGCGTGCACCATCGGCATCCACCAGCGCTGTGCGTCTGCCGTCGGCATCGTAATCCCACTGCGTGGTGCGCGCCTGACCATCGATGGCGGTGACACGTTCAATGAGCTGCCCGAGGCGACTGTAGGTCAGTGTGTGGGTGACCTCGTGGTCATCGTGCGTATAGTCGGCGATAGTTGTTGTTCGTGAGCGAGCATCAGGTGCCAGCTGGACGATCCAGCACCCGTTGACCTTCATCCCCGTCTCGCGGCCGGCCTCGTCGTGGGTCCATTCTGTGATGTTGCCATCTGGATCGGTCTGCGACAGCTGGCGACCAGCAGCATCATAGATTGCGGTGGTGGCTCGGCCCAAAGGGTCAGTCGAGGAAGCGAGATGATCCAAGTGCGTATAGGTGCGCTTAGTCACGCCACCGGTCGGGTCAATGATCTTGACCATCCGACCGCGCTGGTCGTATTCATACCGAGTGACGCCGCCGACACCGTTGACAACTTTAATCAACTGCCCTGCGGCATCGTACCCGAACGTTCGCTGGCCGTAGCGAGAATCTTGAGCGCCAACGATACGCCCGAGTTTGTCATACCGGTAGCGGGCTGCCCCAACGCCGGGAATGGTTTCTCGAGTCACACGGCCAGCGGCGTCGTAGTCGATCGTGGTGACGTCGCCGGCCGGGTTCGTTCGAGCGATGACACGCGATGCGGCGTCATAGGTCAGGGTGGTACGCGCCCCGGTGTGGTCGGTGGCTGCTACCGGCCGGCCGCATGCATCGTATTCATATCGGGTCCTTTGGCCGCTTGGTGTGGTCAGTGTGGTAATGCGTCCGGCGAGGTCGCGTTCGAGTTTGGTCAGTCCGCCATCTGCGTCGACCAATTCGACTGGGCGACCGCAAGCATCGTAGGTGATGAGTTCTTCGGTGCCATCGGTTTGTGCCACGCGGATGGGCCGCCCGTATTCGTCGGCATCAACCGTGGTGTGCTCAAAAGCGTTGCGTATCGTGGCGATACCGTCGGTCCGCGATCGGGTGACATCGTTGCGCACTCCGGTTGGATCCACCATGGCGGCTAGTTGACCGTTGACGTCGTAATCGCGACTCCACACGCCGTCGGCAGGGTCAATAATTTCACGCAGTCGCGATAGCGCATCGTGGGTGAAGCCCCATTCAGCGCCGTCGGGCAGGAGAACTTTTGCGATGTTGCCGAATTCATCAAAGTCTTTGGTGATTGTTCGGCCCAGCGGGTCCGTGGTGGTCACCAGTTCGCCGTGGACGCCATAGCCGAGTTCGGTTCGAGCACCGTAGGGATCGATGATCGTGGTCAGCTTGCCACCGGCACCGTGTTCGAACCGCCAGATCGCACCGTCTGGCTCCTGGCGGGCGACGAGCAGGCCGATGTCGTCATAATGGTAGTGAGTGGTCGCGCCCATGGGGGTGATTGCTTCGACTACACGCCCGGCCTGATCGCGCACCATCCGCGCAGTGTCACCGACGGCGTTGGTCACAGCGATCAGCTCACCGTGGCTGTCGTAGCGAAACGCCAGGCGGACACCTTCTGGGTCCACGACCGCCAAAAGCAGGCCGTTATCCCAGGTCAATTCGGTGCGGCCGCCTTCTGGGTCGGTGATCACCGCGGGGTTACGGTCAGTATCGTTGGCGTATTCATATTCGACGACTCCACCAGAAGCCGTCACCACGGTGGTCACACGATCGGCGTCGTCATAACCATAGGTAATATCCGCGCCCTCGGGAGTGACAGTACGGGAAATGCGGCCGCGATTATCGTAGACATGCACGGTCACCTGACCGTCACGGTCCGTGGAGGAGACGATATTGCCCTGTGGGTCATAGGCCATCGATTGGCGACGACCATCAGCATCAATAATGCCAACGACGCGGCCTTTGCGGTCAGAGATCCAGGTGTTGGCACCGGTCCCGTCGTCCGTAGACACCGAAGTGACCCGGCCGCGCAGATAGGCAAACCGCACACTACGGCCATACGGGGTCAGTTGGCGGGTCACCCTGCCGTGGTCGTCGTAAAAGTTTTCGGCCTCAACCACACCATCGGCAGCGACCACCTGATCGACCAGACCGGCCTCGTTCCACCGGTAGGTCCGGGTACCCACAGCATCCGTGACACCGATCAATCGACGCTGTTCGTCGTAGAGATATTGGATGCGCCGACCGTCCGAAGCACTAAGGCTTGCCACACGATCGTCAACATAGTCGATATCAATGAATCGGCCACGTTCATGACTCAAGCGCAGGATCTGCCCAGCGTCATCGCGGACGACATTCACCGCAGTGCCTGGGCCATGCCCGGTACCTAACCAGGCGCCAGCAAGACTAAACGCCCACCAGCCACCGGCATTATCGGTTACTAGCCGCACCCTATCTATCGCCACATGATGATCAATGGCGGTGAGTTCTGCGGCGGGACGTTCGGTGAGCCAGAAATTTTCGCCGACCGCGCGATCCCAGCCGGTACCGGCGCGTGGGAAGTCGATCTGACGACCATCGGCCATGACAAAGCTCGCACCTTCGTCACCGATTTCTAAGCGAGTGTCCACGATGGACGACCAGCCCGGGCCAAATACCCCGGTACGGTCATCCAGGGAGTTATACATGCGATTGAACGCCAGCGAAGCGGCAGCACCGGCAAACTGGAGGTCATGTTCGGGTTCTAAGAAGTTTCCGGTTGCCGTGTTGACCGGGTCATCAGCAAACCCGGTGGTGGGAGGTGTACCGATTGCTGAAAACGGTTCGATCGTAAAATCATCGCGGTGCGCATCAACGCCAGCAGATGCCAGGGCTGCAGCAATCGACGCATCGGCGATCGTCGTCACATCGGAATTATCGGCGTCTTCGAATGCGGCCGCCACTTCGCCGGCCCAGTCCGCGTCTTGGCTGTTTGCTTCGAACCAGTCACGCAATGCCGAGACGAGGGACTGTGCACTCAAGGTGCCCCATCGACCGTTACAGAACGACTCATACGCGTTGAGTGCTGATTCGAAATTGCTGAAGTTCGTGGCCAGTGCATCATCAAGATTTTGGATGCCGGTCTGAAAACTCCGCAAATCTTCGGGTCTGGCCGACGACGTTGACGATCCCCCGCCGGGAACGCGCACCTCGCGTCCCTGCACATTGACTTCTTCAGCGGTTAGTCGCGGTTCAGGTTCTGGGTCGGGCGGTTTTGGATCATCGCCAAAACCGAGGAAGGAAGTGAAGTCATGCCACCCGGCACGAAAAGCATTACTTTCGCGAGCTTGCTGGCGCTCTTCCCAGGCACGGGCTTCTTCGCGACGTTGATCCTCAGCTTCGGCGGCATCTTTGAGCTCTGCAACGAAGCCTGCCAGGCTACTCAATGAGGACGAGAGCGCTTCCCGGCTCCGTGACGCGACATCGGCATTGCTTGAGAAGACTTCCGAAAAGTAGCCGCGAAATTCGTCCATAGCCGTCGAGGCGTACGATGCACGCGAACCACTTTGGCCGTCAAGAGCCGAAGCCAATGTCTCGGCGTTCGATTTTAACGTGTCAGCTGCCGCATAGTTATAGCGCGTTGGTTCGTTGCCGTCGATACCCGACATAGTTGTTCTCGCCTTCTCAATTCACCTAGTTCGCGCCATAAGACGCCCATTTAACGGATGATAAGACCGGCGCACCCGCGCAGGTGTCTAGCATCGCGGGCACACCGGCCTGTCGTGGAGTACTTACGCGCCGCCACCAGCGGTGAAAATATCCTGAGAGATACGATCCAACTGGTTCCGCAATTCTTCCAACTGCTGCTTGGCGGAATCCAAAGCAGACTTAGTCTCTGGCCACGTCGCATTCCGGAAGTTCTCGGCTAATGGGCCATCCCAAACATTTGGATCCGACAACACACGGCCCTGGGTATCCAACTGGGTAATCTGATCGGTAAAACCACCATTAACGATCGACTGAATCTGACGAATCGCAGTCTTCGCTTCTTCCGTAGACAACACACGTGACATAAAAATTCTCCTCACAAAAAGACAAAAGGAATCGCACCCAAAGTCGGGCACTTTCTACGAAATCAAAGATTTCGGTTCAGTCCTTGCGCGTGTCACAACATGACTCGACAGGACACATCGGCTCCTACGAGCTCTTCAGTCAACACAGATTGGCCGCCGGAAAATGTCTGTCGACCGCTCAAACACTGTGATGACTAGGGGCGATACTCGGGCAATATCAGGATATTGAAATCACGTCGGTGCTGCATAGAGTTTTGCTTTACACTCGGCCGTGACTTGCAGATCATCCAGAATGCTTCGGAATTTTACCGAAGTTTAATACAAAATTGTTCTACGCTGCACGAGGCCGACCGTCTTGCACGTTGTCGTGTGAGGTCACCTTTCGTGATCACACCAGCCCGGCCTCTGCCTCGTGTAGCTTTAGTAGGCGTTGATACCATTTCAATGGTTCCAAGAGAGCCCAAAGACGGTAAGGAGGGGCGCAACATGTCGACACCACAAGCAGGCAATGCACTCGGCGCCTCCTATCGTCTTGTCGAACACATTGGTTCGGGAGCAGTCGGTGACGTATGGCTGGCTGAATCCACGCGTGAGGATAAAACTTTCGCCGCGAAGTTGTTGAAGTCCGAACACGCACACGACGCTGATCTTGTGGAACGCTTCATCCGCGAGCGCTCCGTCCTCATCGGATTACGACACCCGCACATAGTGGCCGTGCGTGACCTCGTGGTGGAAGGCACCACGCTTGCCATTGTGATGGACTACATTCCTGGTGGCACACTGCGGGATTTGCTGGCCTCTCATGGCCCGTTGCCGGCGGCGGAAGCACTCATGCTGACCGCACAGGTTTTCGACGCCTTGGCCGAAGCTCACCGTCAGCAAGTCACCCACAGGGACATCAAACCCGATAACGTGCTGTTATCTCAGCCCTGGGAGCCCGGCCATACCGACACCGTCCAGGTGACCGACTTTGGTATTGCCTCGGTTGTGAGCGCCCGACGGCGCCAAACATCCGGCATGCTCGGCACACCGCAGTATATGGCCCCGGAGATTATTAGCCACGGTCATGCCACGTCTGCCGCAGACATCTACTCCACGGGTGTGCTGCTCTATGAACTGTTGGCAGGACGAACACCGTTTGATGGTCCAGGCACCGACTTCACCGTGGCGTATCGGCACGTCACCGCGTTGCCACCCGAACTTGAGATCCCTCGCGAACTGTGGCGCGCACTCAATGACTTCTTAGCCAAGGATCCACGCGATCGTCCAACGGCTGCAGAGGCCGCAGCCACCCTGCGGCGTCTAGAACCAAAATACCGTGATCTGCCACCGCTGCCACCGGCTGATACCACCGACGACTTCGCTGAAATCGAGCGTCCCCAAACCATGCTTCGCAGTGAGCTGCTGCATGAAACCAATGTGTCGCCCGAGATGGAATCTCCGGTAGCAGAGCAAACACCTGAGCTTGGCTCTGCACCCCAGCACACTGTCCTGCGACCCATGCCGGCACACCACGTGCCAGAGCCGAGCGAGGATGAAGACACAGAAGTCTCCGATGAGCAGCTGACGTGGTTTACCAAAAAGAACATCCTGCTGGGCATCGCAGGCATTATCCTGTTGGCCGCCGTGGTCTTTGGTGCCATCTGGTTGTTCACCGGCGATGCAAGCGAGGCTGATGATGCATCCGACAATGAGGTGGAAGCCAGCCAGCAGGATCAGCCTCTACCCACCGGCTTATCCGTCGAACGCCGGGCGAGCTTTGACCCAGAAACCGAGCGCATCACCCTGGAAATCACGTATGCCGCCCAGCATGCGCCGCTATCTGGCCAATTCTTTGAGAGTATTCCGGCCACCGATCCTGAATCTTCTGCGTGCCCGCCGGTGACCTGGGAGGGTACCACAGGACGACAGCACCCCTCGTCGAGCACCGGGCTGAGCGCCGACTGCGGTTGGCAATTGGAAGGCATTGAGATCCCAGCCAACGACCAGACCACCGTGACGGCATCCTTCCCGGCGAGCGTGACGGACCAAGAAGCCCTCAGCGCCTGGTTAGACGATGCAGCAACCGCCACGACGACCACGCTGCAAGATCCCGACAGTTCCTCAACGGCCTATCCCGTACAACGACTCCAAGATATCCGAGTCGAAACACCGTCACGCACCGTGTCACAAACCCCGCTCCCAATTACGTTGGTACCGGTGTGGCCAAGCGGCGAAGATGAAATGAACCCGCTGTATCAAAGTCCCTCCTCGGGTTCCCCGTCGCAAATGCTGCAAGATGTTGCTGGCGGTGAGGACGGCGTACGATTCTCAGATAGCTGTGCCGGCGCCGTCGCCATATCGTCTGACGGCCTGACGGTCACCGCCCTGTCCGTGGCCCCGGAATGCCAACTCCACGCTTCGGTCGGCAACTTCACCAGCCTGCAAAGTTCACCGTTCAGCATCACGACGCGGGACTAACGACTCGAGCGTCGGCGCCTCCAACGATGACACGCAAGAAGTCACAGAGTCCTGCTTGAATACATAATTCATCTTGGTTTTACCCGCAGGCCGCCTGAAAGAATTTTCGATGCATAGGATGACCGCTGACTCCACACCTTAAGAGGAAGTAGACCTATGCGTACGCATACCAAATTCACGGCGACTTGTGCCGTTGCGGCGGTCAGCGCTGTGTCACTGGTGGGTATCCCCGCCGCCCACGCCAATATCGTTGATGAGCAATCGGTCATCAACGAATTTGTCACCGACACCTCCGGCTCCGACATGCTCGAATATGTCGAAGTTCTGGTACCTGAAAATTATGACACCTCCGACCTCCACATTATCGGTGTGGAAGGCGACCAAAACAGCAACCAGGGCAGCGTTGTGCACGAGTATCCGCTGGCTGATTTGGATGCCGACGAAGACGGCCGCTTGCTGCTGACGACTGAGACCAACGGTCTGCAGAATGGGTCATTGACGATCGCCCTAACCGATGGTCCGGTATCAACAGGCACCACGCTGGACGAGAACCTTGAGGGTGAACTCACGGCTCCCGATGGCGTTGAGTTCCTCGACGTCGTCGGCATTCACGATGGTGACAGCGGCGCTATGGCGTGGGGCACCGAATTGCGCGCCACGCAGTTTGACGAGTACACCGGCACCCTGGGTGGGGCGAGCCGGATGCCAGACGGCTCCGACACCTGGGTGCCAAACGCCTATAACGGTGCCGGCCTTGACCACGCTTCTGCCGCCGATGAGCCACGCGGCGAATAACGAAGCTTGGAATACCCCGGGCACAGCCAATGAGGCATTTGCAGACGAAGACGACAGCAACGAACCTGATCCAGAGCCAACTGAACCCACAGAACCGGGTGAAGTCTGCGAGGCCGACTTCACGTTGATCTCTGAGATTCAAGGCGAAGGCCAGGGCACCGATATGACCGATGAAACGGTCACCGTCCAGGGTGTCGTAACCGGTGATTTCACCAATAACGCCGGATCCCAGAATGGCTTCTATGTCCAGGAAGAAGCGGCAGACTACGACGGCAACCCAGCCACGTCGGAAGGCATCTTCGTCTACGATCCGAACGGCACCGCACCTGAGCCCGGCACACTGGTCGCCGTTGAGGGTCAAGTCGGTGAACACTACGAGCTGACGCAGATTGGTGCAGACGAGATCGCCGAATGCGGCACCGCAGAACTGCCAGAACCACTTGATGTCACCTTCCCACTTGACGACAGCGACTTCCCGGCTATGGAATCGATGCGCGTCAACGTTGAAGAAGCCGTCGTGTTGGAGACCTACCAGTTCGGTCGCTACGGCGAAACCGTCGTTGGCCCTGAGCGTCAGTTCCAGCCAACCGCGATGCACTCACCCGGGTCGGCAGAGGCCCAAGAACTTTATGAATCCAACATGGCCAACCGCATCAAAATTGATGACGGGCGTTCCGATCAAAACCCGGATCCTGCCATGCACCTCAATGGTGAAGAGTTCACCGCAGAGAACTTTTTCCGCGGCGGCGACACCTTCCGCAATATCACCGGTGTGCTCGACTACCGTTTCGAAGAGTGGAAAATCCAGCAGACTGGCGGCGCTGAACACGTGCCAAACCTCGAGCGTCCTGACGTCCCCGAGGTCGGCGGCGACGTCACCGTGGGTGCGTTCAACGTACTGAATTACTTCACTACCATGGGCTCGCGTGGCGCCAACAACGCCGAAGAGTTCCAACGCCAGGAAGACAAGATCGTCTCGGCCATCGCCGACATGGACGCCGATGTCCTGGGCCTGATGGAAATTGAGAACAACGACGACGAGGCCGTCACCACCCTTGTGAATGCCCTCAACGAGCGCGTGGGCGAAGACCGCTATTCGGCCATCGAAACCGGTCAACTGGGCACCGATGAAATCACCACAGCCATCATCTTCCAGGCGGATGCGGTTGAGCCGGTCGGTGATTTCTACGTGCTGGATGCCACCGTTGATGATCGCTTCGACACTGCCCGCCATCGCCCAGCGCTGGCCCAAACCTTCGCGCCGGTCGCCAACGCTGACAGCACAGATGATCAGCTCGACGAGTTCACCATGGTCACGAACCATTTGAAGTCCAAGGGCTCCGAATGCGGTAGCGAAGGCGACAACACCCATCTCGTGGGCTCGTGCGATGCTGAACGTACCGCCGCTGCTGAAGCACTCGTCGATTGGGTCGACACCCAAGATATGCCGAACCCGGTCATCACCGGTGACCTCAACGCCTATGACCAGGAGGCACCGATTGCGGCACTGCAAGACGGTGGCTACACGGATCTGCGGGCGCACTTCGACGGTGCAGAAGCCTACTCGTATGTTTTCGATGGCCAACTGGGCTACCTCGACTACGCGATGGCCGGCGAAGAACTGATGCCATTCATCACCGGTGCGACCTCATGGCATGCAAACTCGGATGAAGTGCCGATCTTCGATTACACCACCGAATTCAAACAGCCTGCACACCAGGAAATCTACGAACCCGGCCCGTACCGTGCGTCGGACCACGATCCGGTGCTGTTTGGTTTGTCCCTGACCGCTGGTGACACTGAGGAACCTACAGACCCAGAAGAGCCTACAAATCCAGAGGAGCCTTCGGATCCAACCGACCCAACGGATCCTTCTGATCCAGAGGCTCCACTCGATCCTTCACTGAGTATTGAGCCACAGCGTATCGCCGTGGAGGACTTCATCGGCTCTGACGAGGATGCTGAGCGTGGCGTGCTGCTGCGCGTCGATGGCTTAGAGCCCGGCGAACAAGTGCAGTTCACCGTCACGCCACGCTCCGGGAACGTGCAACCATACGAACACACTGCTGTTGCCAATGATGACGGCGTGGCCCAATGGCACGTGGCCGGCCTGAACTCCGCCGAGATCGACGCCTACATTGGAGCCTACGATGTGGTTGCCAGCTACGGTGACGAGGCCGAGAATACCTTGAACGGATCCTTCGAGGTCTACTCCAATAATCCTGCACCGGAAACCGAGACACCAGAGACGGACAGCCCAGGCGAGCAACCACCAGCAGAGCTTGGCGAGTCCGCCTATAATGGCGACCTGGCCAATACCGGCGCGAACAGCGTTTTGCTGTTTGCTTCCGTAGCGGTTCTGCTACTAGTCGTTGGTGGTTCAGCGTTGTTTATGAGCCGCCGCCACCACTAAGCGTCGCAAGACAACCCCTCGGCCCCAGGTCTCGTGTTCACACGACATCTGGGGCCGATGCGTTACTCAGACCCCTCAGCGCCCGGGACCAGATAATAACTATCTGGCCCTTCCAGAATCGCAGCACCATCTGTTTCAATCATGTGCGGGACGACCAGCTCACCGGTATCTTGTGGATCGTAGGATCGACTCAAGGCGCCGGTGATCACATTGCGTGCTTCAATATCGCCGTCCGGATTTTCCACATAGGCAATGGCCGCACCGACGCCGACGAGTTCGAGTCCTTCCTGCGGTTCTTGAAATAGCAGCTCTCCCTCGGTGTCGTAGCCGGAAAGTTCCTGCCCCAAGGTCACCCAGGTCTGACTCGAGGGATCCTGTCCTGCATCGGAAAGTTCTTCAGCCAGCAGCTGCCCATCACCCAGGCGAACCAGCGCGCGATCGGTGGAATCGGTGCCGATCAGTACGGCTCCCGCATCGTCTTCCAGCCCCGGATTCGGGCTGGGCACGCTCACACTCAGCTGCTCTTCGTCCCACTGGTGGTCGGCAATGGGCAAGCTCCACTGCGGGTCACCGTCCAAACCCGAATCTGCCAAGGTGGACGCGGCGTAGGCCTTCACGTCGCCGTCGTGCGCCACGAGAATGGTGGCGTAGAACTCCCCCAAGATACGGATGTCCTGCGTGTTGCGCTCATCCAGCAGCACTTCGCCAGTCGCAGGATCCAAGACCACTTTGGGCCCATTGCTTCCCATGGCCGCTTCGGGCGGCGACGCAAATACTGTGCCGGGACCCTGATGCGGGCCTGGCACCTCTACCGGCCCCCATATCTGCTCACCAGAGTGCAGGTCGTATCCGGAAGCCACGGTGTGCCCAAACGTTTGGACCTCAGCGTCGATATCCGTCAGGACCGCCAAATACTGGTCGCCATCAGAGGTCAACGTAAACCCGGTGCAACTGAGCGGTCGTTGGGCCTCCCACAGCACCGTGCCGGTTGCATCCACAGCACGAAACGTCAGCACGTCCTCGTGATGTTCTGCTGACAACGACACCCCGTCGGCGGTGTGCGGTGGCGTGCGCCAACCGGGTGCGACCACTTGCCCTTCGGCTAACTGTAAGGGTAACCGCAGGTCCGATGTATCGGTAGTGACAGCCGGGCTGTTCACTTGCTGTGGCTCCGGTTCATAGTCCGGCAACAGCTCGGTTTGCTGGCCCGAACTACATGCACTGAGCACCACTGCGGCGGTGAGGACGACCCCGATACAGACGGGTGATGTGACTCTACTGCGCATCTTCTACCCGGATGCCTGAGCAACAGCTTCATCAACGGCGTCCACAAACACGTCAGTGGGTTGTGCCCCAACCATTGGTTCACCATCCACAATGAACGACGGCGTGGAATAGGCACCCAGTTCGGTGCCTAAACTCTCGTTCGCCGTGATCTGTTCTTGTACCTGTTCAGATTGCATATCCTGAGTAAACTGCTCGGTGTCTAATCCAAGGTCGGCGGCTAGTTCAACGAGAGCGTCGTCGCTCAGATCGGCAGCGTCGCGGATTTCACCATCGGGATATAATGCATCGTGGTATTCCCAAAAAGTGTCTTGGAGTGCAGCCGCGTATGCCGCCTTCGATGCTCGTTCGGAGTCCGTGCCGTAGACATTGAGGTCGCGCCATTCGATGCGCAATTCGTCGTCTTCAACGTAGTCCATCATGACCGGCAATGTCTCGTGGCTCCATGTGGCACAAAATGGGCACTGATAATCCGAGAACACCACCATCGCCACCGGAGCATCGACACTGCCGATGCTCAATGGATCTTCGGTATCGCGTTGTTCAACGTGGCTCAGATCGACTTGGTCGCCTTCTGATTGTGGAGCAACGTCAACAACACCGCCACTGTCGCCGGTGGCCTCCGTGGTGTCCGTCGCGCCAGACTGCTCCGCATCATCGGAACCAGCAAACATGAAATATGCCAATGCGATGACAACCAGTGCGAGGGCGCCCACGACGATGGGCAGCAACCACGGGGGTGTGGAGCGGGAGGATTGCTGTGTCAAAACTGTTCCTTGCAACTCGACGCAATGCTCCGCAGAGCACCTTGTCTTCTATCCGAAAGAGTAACGATTCAGTGGGCTACTATACATGCTCGTTACTATGAGGCATAGTAGATAGCATGTTCAAGACTTTCGGATACGCTCAACAGGCGCTGCGGCAATGGAACCGGCGTCAAATACTCGTTGCCGCACTCGCCGCCATTGGCATCGGTCTGCTCATCGGCATCGCTACGGTCCTGATCCCAAATCCATTATTTGCCCGTGACATTCCTCCCGTGTGGTGGAACTATCCGGTCTGGATCATCACCTCGGTGCTCAGTGGCATGTTGTTGGCCACCTATATTCGTCCGGGCTCATCGACGACTTCCGACGATGAGGTAGCCGACCCGCCGTCTCGGCAGGGGAAGTTCGGCGTGGTCGGGGGATTACTCTCCTGGTTCGCGGTGGGCTGCCCGGTGTGCAATAAGTTAGCATTGATGGCATTCGGCTACTCTGGGGCGATCACATACTTCACCCCGATTCAGCCCTTTTTGGGAATCGCAGCGCTGTTGCTGACCGGTATTGCCCTCGTGTGGCGCCTCAAAGGACAAGTTCTTTGCAGTGTGTCACCGGCCAAATCATTGGAACCACGCTTGACTCGAGAAACGGAAAACGCCGGCTTATGACAACGTCGCCCCATGGAGCCCCTCAACTGGGCGAACTGGAACAGCAGGTTATGAACTTGCTATGGCAAGCGCACCCGCGCAGCGTCCGCCAGGTCATGGATGCTCTCCCCTCCAGCCCGGCTTATACGACGATCGCCACCGTGATGCAAAACCTCCGGACGAAAAATATGGTGCGCAGCCAGCACGACGGACGGTTCGTGTTTTACGTTCCGCAAGTGGGTCGCGAAGAATACATTGCCCAACAGATGCACCAAGCACTGGACACGAGTCACGACAAAGCCGCCTCGATCCTGCATTTCGTGCAAGATATGCCTGAAGACGGCTTGCAAATGTTGCGCAACTATTTGGGGCAACCATGACGACACTCATCATGGTCGCAGTGCTCTCGGTAACCGTGCTGGTCAGCGGACTAGCCGGCGGAGCCGTGATCCGCAAGGCTGCCCCAGCGCTAATGCTCAAACCACGCCTTGCGGTCGGAGTCCTATTGACGACGCTGGCCACCTGGCTCGTAGGCTTCGCAGCCCTTGGACCCATGCTCGCATGGGGGTTATCTGGCCCCAGCGGACTGATGCCCGGCAATTCAGCAGTGGTGTGTCAACGCTGTCTCGACGCCGCAAATCCCTTGCCAGCCGGACTATCGTTTGACACCTTCATACCGGTTGTCCTGCTGCTGGCGCTACCTCTGCTCCTGGTGTTGGCCATGCTGCTCAGCGGCTACCGTACCTTCCGTCGCAACGCGAAACAGCGTCGCGAACTTTACGATACCTTGCGTGCAGGAGCCACCCAAACGCAGCTTGCCGGACAACCAGTCACCGTGATCCCGCACGACCAACCAACGGCCTTCACACTGACACATCGTGCCGGGGGCATCGTCGTGTCCACGGCCCTGCTGAAATTACTGAGCCACGACGAACTGACCGCGGTCCTCACGCACGAAGCCGCTCATCTGCGCCAGCGCCATCACGTCATCTTGAACATCCTGCATGGAGCCACGAGGCCGCTGCGTTGGATCCCGCTCGTGTCGACCATCAACGCCGCAATTCCGCACTACCTGGAAATGGCTGCAGACAACGCTGCTCGTGAGCAGACCAGTACGCCAATATTGGCCAGTGCGTTGCTAAAAATCGGCGAGAAATCCGGGCCCGCTGCAGCGCATGGCACCTGTGGCTCGGTTGCGCTGCACGCGGCCGGTATCGATCGGATCCGACATCTCATTGCACCGCCCAATGGCAAACACGGCGCCGTAGCCATGACCGCCATGTTCACAGCGGTGGGCATCCTGTTGGCCGGCAGCGTCATCGTGCATCTGCCGTATCTCCAAGCGGTGCTCGACGGCTGTCTGATGTAATCGTGTCGCTGGCCCAGCAACGCCACCCCGATAGCCTTTGAGCCCTATGACTCCATGACCTGTTGAGTGGCGGTGAGCCCAGCACGGATGGCGCCTTCAACATGCCCTGCAAAGGCGTCGGCCGTCTCGGTCGAGGCCCAGTACATCTGTCTACGAAAGTGAGGCGCATAATGGCTGCATATCTCCAGACCACCTTGCAGGTCGATGACGCCTACCTGTCGACTGAGCTGTTCACTTCCGACGTCGTCGGCGGATTATCCCGTACCTAAGTGCCGACCCGGAGATCCGCATATACCAGGTTGCCTAAACGCAGCCACTACAGTTCCGGTACGGCCGACCACACGCACGCTGCTCGGTCTGTCGTACCGATCAATGCCGTAACATCAATTTCCCCAGGAGCCACCGTCCGTGACCACGCCGACTGAAACGATAACGCCCCAACGGCGACAACAACTGCACCGCCGAACCCTCACCACCGTACTGATCAGTCAGTCGTTTGGCGGGGCAGGGCTGGCCGCAGGCATTTCAGTAGGCGCGCTCATCGCCCAGGACATGTTGGGCAGCGACGCGTTATCGGGGCTCCCCACCGCCCTGTTTACACTCGGCGCGGCACTGACCGCATTTCTCGTGGGGCGCGCCGCCCAGCGCACCGGACGCCGCAAGGCGCTGGGTTTCGGATTCATCACCGGCGGGATCGGCGCCATCGGCGTCGTGGCCGCCACACACTTTGTCAGCCCAGTCCTGTTGTTTATCTCCCTATTTTTATATGGCGCGGGCACCGCGACCAACTTGCAAGCCCGCTATGCGGGCACCGACCTGGCTCCGGCGAACCGCAAAGGTACCGCGATCAGTACGGCCATGGTCGCCACCACCATCGGAGCGGTCGCCGGCCCGAATCTGATCGAACCACTGGGCGGCCTCGCCGAACGCTTCGGGCTCCCCACGCTCGCGGGACCGTTCTTATTGGCCGCCGTCGCCTACCTCACCGCCGGGCTCATTCTCGTGACGTGGCTGCGCCCGGACCCGTACCTGGTGGCCAAACAGCTCGAAGCCCAAGCCAACCCCGAAGCCGACACCATCACTGTCCAAACGCCGAAGGATAAGCCCTCTCGTCTCGTGCGTGTCGGCGCCTCAGTCATGGTCATCTCGCAGATCGTCATGGTCGGCATTATGACGATGACGCCTGTGCACATGCGCGCACATGACCACTCCATGGGCGCTGTTGGGCTCGTCATTGGGCTCCACGTCGGTGCAATGTGGCTGCCATCGCTGGTCACCGGGCCGCTGGTCGATAAAATCGGGCCACGGATCATGGCCATCTCGGGCGGTCTGATCTTGTTGGCATCCGGCCTCGTCGGTGCCTTTGCGCCCGGAGAAAGTCTTGCCGCCCTGATCATTGCTCTGGTGTTACTCGGCATCGGTTGGAATATCGGGCTCGTCTCCGGCACCACCTTGATCGTCCATGGAACCCAACCAGAAACGCGCGCTAAGACTCAAGGCAGCATTGACGTCTGGTATCAGCTGTTCGGTGCGGGTTCCGGAGCCCTGTCTGGTGTCCTGATGAGCGCAGGAGGTTTTGGCGTCGTCACGATTATCGGCGGTATTCTCGCGCTGATCATCATCCCTGCCATCATCCTGGCACCCAAAATCGATGCACAAGCTTAAAACTCCTCGGCACATGAACAACGCAACAACGGTCAGCACCAGGGCATTGAGTTTCGCCCACACATATCGTTATCGCTAGGTCATGGTACCTGTTCGTGCCAACGATTGAGCCTACAATATAGTGCATGGGCAACGCAGTTGAACCGGCCGGGCGGATGACTCCGTACGGTGCTGAGCATAGCCTCGTCCTCGTCCTCACTGTCATCGTCGCCGTGGCACTGGTTGTCTGGGCACGTCGCATCCGCGGAACCGTACACGAAGACCGTTTCCTGAGTATCGCAGGCTGGACCATGTTGGTGATCACCGTGGTGTGGACACTGTGGGGCATGCAGCCCGCCCAATGGAACATCGAACAGTCCCTACCGTTTCATTATTCTGATGCGCTGCGCCTGATCACCGCGATCGCGCTGCTGACTCGCGCCGGCTGGGCGATCGCCATCACGTTCTTCTGGGGTCTGACCCTCAATCTGCAGTCGGTCATCACACCGGACCTCAACTATTTCGACTATCCGGTGTTAGAGTTCGCGGTGTATTGGTTCCTGCACATTGCCGCACTGGTTGTGCCGATCGTCTTTGTGTGGGGTCTAGGGTATCGTCCAACCTGGCGTGGCTACGGTGTCGCCTATGCCGCGACCGTTGCATGGGCCGGTATTGCGATTCTGGTCAATGCGATTACCGGGGCGAACTATGCATACCTGAGTCGTGCACCCGAAGGACCATCTATTCTCGATGTTCTGGGTCCCTGGCCGGCGTATATTCTGTGGGAAGCGGTGATCATCGCGGTGGTGTGGGCGCTGATGACGTGGCCCTTCCAAACCAAGACAGCGCGGAGTGCGTTGGTAGCAGACCGGTGGGCGACGGTACGACGAAAACCACCTGCCGGGGACACCACAACACCGACTAGTGCTGAGCAGATGCTGCAACCGTAGACGTCGAGTCTTCCAGCGGTGGCCGGACTTTGCGCAGCACGAGGGCGATTGCCACAACCACCACGAGCGTAGTGACCAGCCCGACGACGCCACTTTCGGTGAGTGCGTAGAGGACGTAACCGACCAACGCTGAGATCGCACCAACAAAAGCATAGGGCAGTTGGGTTGAGACGTGGGTGGCGACCGAACAAGCAGCTCCGGTACTCGACAGAATCGTGGTGTCAGAGATGGGCGAACTGTGGTCGCCCCACACCGCACCGGCCAGCACGGCACCAAAGCTTGCGATCAGAAACGCGTCGCCGCCTGGCACTGCGTTCATCATTTCACCGGCCAGTGGGAGCAGGATGCCGAATGCACCCCACGAAGTTCCGGTAGCAAACGCCATAATAGCTGCCACTACGAACAAGACTGGGATGAGCCACACTGCGGGGACGGCCATGGCGTCCACAACAGACGCGAGGTATTCTCCGGTGCCCATCACACTGATCAGATCGGCGAGCACCCACGCAAAGAGCAAGATGAGCACAGCGGGCAGCATGGACTTGGCCCCGTGATAGGTGCCGCGACGTCGTGTGCCCCGCTGGAATGTTGGGTTGTTCTTGGTGTATCGCAGGCAGTAATAACCGGCGATCGCCAATGCGCCCAGGCCACCAACGTTCAGTGCGATCCCCACATCGGCTGCAGCCAAAGTGTCTATGACGCCCCAGCTGTCCCCGAGGATGCCTCCGGTGACATACATCCCGACGACCACACCGATGAACAGCACAATGAACGGCAGCAGCAGCGCGCGTATGGCGCCCCGATCGTGCAACGGCATCGTATCGGTAAGCTGAGCTGGCGCAGTCTCGTTGGGGTTGTGCAGCCCGTCGCCACGTATAGCACGGGTCTCTTGCTTGCGCATACTGCCAAAGTCCAAGCCCAACGTGATGGTCAGCCACAACAGCACAAGGGCTGCAATCGCATAATAGTTCATGGCCGCAGCCAGGACGAAGGCTTCAACCTGCGTCAAGACCAGAGCTGACGCAGTCAGCAACGGAGCCATGATGCCCATGATGGAGGCGCCCCAGCTTGACAGCGGCATCAGCACAACGACCGGTGCAGAACTCGAATCAATCAGGTATGCCAACTTGGCACGTGACACGCGATAACGATCGGTAATCGGCCGTGCCACCTGTCCTACAGCCAGAGCGTTGAAGTAGTCATCAATAAAGATGAGCATGCCCAGCAGCCCGGTGAGTACTTGCGCCCCGCGGCGCGTTTTGATGCGTTTCGCCGCCCATTCGGTAAAGGCTGCCGCACCACCGGACATCATGACCAGCGCGGTGACGATTCCGAGTTGAAAGAGAAAGGCCACGATCAGAATCGTGTACCAATTCACCGCCCCATCAACCCAAACAAGCCCAAAGATGGCTTGTCCTATCGTTGTGACCATGGTCAGCGGGTTGAAGTCCGCAATGAGCAATCCGGCCACGAGGATGCCAACACCAAGCGACGTCAGCACTTTTTTCGTGGCGATGACCAGCACAATCGCCACGAACGGGGGTAACAACGTGAGTATGGGGTATGCCTCTAACACGACCACACCTTCTGAAGATTTTTGTCGAAGTGTTCCATAACACTATCAGCTGCCAAAGCGACTCCACATCCAGCCAAAGCACCAGTAGCATGGCGAATATCCACCCCTCAACATACAGCGAGGTAGCCATGTCTGATACCGGAATGCAGCAGCCCAACGCGCGGGACATCGATGTCCGCCCGCTGCGACCTCAACACCGTCATCGGGCCATCTTCGAAGCCTACGAACAACTCGTCACCGGAGAGTCGATGGTGGTGATGACTGATCAGGAACCAGAAGGCCTCCGCAAGGAGTTAGATCGAGAATTGGCCGGGGCTTGCCGTTGGAAACCCCTACCGTCGGCCGATGACGCCTACCGGGTGCGCCTCACCAAACTCGCGAGCACTGCATTGCCCCGTGTCGTAGCCAATACGCGGAAACTCGGCGAGGCGACCGACCCTGCAACGGGAGGATCCATTTGGCGCTTAGAGCCAGGTGCTCGTGATCTCGACTCAAATATCATCGCACTCCCGGCCGGCGATGAGATTGCCCTGCACGCAGGACCAAGCCTCGATGTGTTGATCCTGGTCCTGCGTGGTTCAGGGGAGCTGCACACCGAGTTGGACGTCATCGCACTGCAGCAGGGCAATCTCATCTGGTTGCCAAAGTATGCCCAGCGGCGGTTCGTCGCCGGACCCGACGGCATGCAGTACTTGACCGTCCATCAGCGCAAACCAACCCTGAACATCACCGCGGCACCAGACCGTTCGTGAAGTCTTACTCGACTTCGGTGAAGCCTGCTTCTTCCTTGCCACCCAGTCCGGCTGCCTCGTAGTCAATCTCGTTGGTCGTAGTCTGCTTGGTCACCTCATCGCCGACGGCGGTGTAGGTCATCGTGATCTCGATACCATTCTGGCTATTGGTGAATGAGGTTTCGGTTTCTTCCTCACCGCAGGCCGACAGCGTCAGTGCTGCGGCAATTGGCAGTGCTGCTAGGGCGGTGAATTTCTTGGCAACGCGGCGTGTTGTGGCGTTCATCAGGGGTGTCTCCTTTAGATGCTGTGATGACACAGCGGGTTTTGCGAGTTACGACTCTACCGTGACCCTTGCAGTTTGGTCGGGTTGAGTCACGTGAGCCGTTGGGCTCATGGATTGGATCAGTGTCACCGTCCCGGCAAGACCGGCGTACCCACGGCCTGTGGTCAGGGCGACGGGCGCGCGACGTGGCAGTTTGACGTTGAGCAGGTCACCGTCGAAATCGACGTCGGGTTGCAGCACGACACCGCACCGGGATTTTGACAGTTTCTTGGTCCAGTGGCCATACTGCGAGCGCAGATCGCCCGCGCGGCCTGCGGCGACGACGCAGACGCGTGGGGTCGTGGTAGTCAACAGAGCGCTGATGGATTGATCGGGGTCTTCGACGCGTTCGGCGTCATCGATCAGCAGGAAGACAGGGCCTTGTTCTAACCGCAGTGCGGCCAGCATGGCCGGAATGTCATCCTGGTTGGATGCTGATTTGTCGAAGGCCACGTTGCGAAGTGGGGAACGTCGGTTGTAGATCCCCCAGACGGCGGGGCGCTGATCGATCGGAGCACCCAGCAGCAGTTCGGCGATGGCGCAGAGCAGACTGGATTTCCCGCTGCGTGCTGGTCCGCCGATGAGGATGTGTTCTTCTTCGAACACTTCGAGCACGGCGGGTTGCAGCGTATCTTCTGACAGGCCCACGGGGATGCGCAGGGGTTCTTGGCTCAGATCCAGTGTGTCGGCGAGATCTGCTGCGGCCACATTATTGGGCAGGGTGCCGATCACGTCGGGCTTCGGTGTGGCGTCCGCCCAACGATCGATCGCTTGGGCGACGGCGGCTTCGAGTCCGTGGTCTGGTGTGGCCACGTGCATTTGGAGCAGAGTGTTCACATCCACGCAGCGCCCGGGAACTTCAGCGGGCACGTTTTTGCCTTTGACACCCAGTGCTGAGTAGTCATAGGCGTCGGCCAGCCGATACACCCAGCGTTGGGTGGTGACTTCGTCCATGGCCGGGGGGACGGATTTCGCACGGGTCGTCGTCACCACAAAGTGCATACCTACCCCGGGTCCATCGGCGTAGACCCGGTACAGGGCATCGAGGTGTTCTTGGCCCTCGAAATCACTGAATTCGTCTTTGAAGGTTGCCAGTCCGTCGATCATGATGACCATATCGCGTTGTCGGGTGGCAGATTCGCGGCGCCGGTGGAACTCGCTGCGTATGAACCGCATGAACCGGACTTGCTGTTCTTTGGCACCCGGTCCGGCGCCCACATAGGCGACCGTATGCGGCAGATGTTCGAGCTCCTCGAGCCCACGCGAACCGACATCCAGACAGAGGATATCGAGTTCCTCGGGGGATTTCGATTCGGCCAGCGCGAGTCCAATACTGGTCAGCGTCGTAGTGGTCCCGCTGCCGCGGACGCCCATCACCAATAGATTGCCTTCGGCCATGTCCCAGCCGGTGGGCGATTGTCGTTGCAGGTCAGGCTCATCGGCCAGGGTTACCTGCACCATGTTCCCGTTGACGCCGCCGACGGCCGGCACGGGGCGTGCACCGGGCCCGGGTTCTACCGCGGTATCGTAGCCGTCCAGCCGTACTCGCTCGCCGAGCGCTTCGGGCCACACTTGCCGTGGCGGTGCGAAACCGGCGGCTTCATTGGCGGCCAGAACCGCATCGATGAGCAGATCAAAGTCGTTTTCATCGCTGGAAGATTTCTTCGGTGCCCCCGAGCTTTTCCGCGGGATCGGTTGACCGAACAGTCCAATATCTCTGACTTCGACTTGTTCGGCCACCTGATCTTGGGCTTTGCCCGTCACAAGTGCGGTTTGGACCGGAGTGATGTCATCTTGTCCCAGCTTCACGTAGGCACGCCCCATCTGGGAGCGTTCGATGCTGGCAGCCGAGGGCACACCAATCACGTTTTGGGAGTCTTCACGGCTCTGCACACGTAACGCCACGCGCAGGTTGGTGTTGGCCAGGATGTCATCGTTGACCACACCCGCCGGGCGCTGGGTGGCCAGAATCATGTGCACGCCCAGGGTTCGACCCACCGCGGCAACGCTGACCAGTGAGGCCAAGACATCCGGGAAGTCTTTGGCCAGCATCGCGAACTCGTCGATGACCAACAGCAACCGGGGCAGCGGTTCGGCGGGATTCGTCGCCAGATACGCGGGTAGGTTGTCGATATCCTCGCCGGCTTCGGCGAACAGCCGCTGACGACGTTCCATTTCGGCTTCGAGTGCCCGCAACGCACGGTCGGCCAGCTGCTCATCGAGGTTACTGATGGTGCCAATCGTGTGCGGCAGTCGCTCGGCGGCTTTGAATGCGGCCCCACCTTTGAAGTCAATGAGAATAAAGCTCAGCATCTCCGGGCTATTGCGCGCCGCCAACCCGGCAATGAAGGACCGCAGGAATTCGGACTTCCCCGAACCGGTCGTGCCACCAACCAGCCCGTGGGGGCCGTCCTTGACGATATCCAGGGACAGCGGGCCTTTCTCGCCCAACCCCACCGGGGTCGACATACCAGGCGATTTCCACAGATCTTGGATGGTTTCTGCATTCAGCTCGCCGACATCCAACAGTTCCGGGAGTCGCACCAGTGACGGCAGGGAGGCACCGGGCACCACGAGTTCGGGGTCTTCAAACTGGGCCAACCGGCGGGCACACTGCTGGGCATCCGCCAATCCGGCATACACGGCTCCTCCCCGACTGAATTCGAGATAGCTGATGTCGTTCCTCGGATTTCCATCGATTGTGCACAGCACAAGCAACCACACAGGGATACTTGAGACAATATTTTCACATGATGGTGGCAACCTAGGCATGCAAAATAGCACGACCCTGGGACGCACCCGGTCGAGTATAACGGAAGGAGTTTTAACTTTTGGTACTCATCGGAGTATTCCGGCGGGAAAAATAGCCATTTAACGCGGATCGAGCCAAGTCAGACCAGTGTTCCAAAAATTCATCTGCTACTTTCAAGTTTTACGCCGGAGCCCAAAACCATAATGCGGAACTGGAAATTCAGAAACCTATCCCGGCATCGCAGGTTTCATCGAGTGTTGTTGCAGCCTGCTGCACATCTTCTTGTTGAATCTGCTCTTTAAATGCTGCATCGACGGCGGCTATGTCACCCTCACCAGTCTCAACTGCGGTACGCAAGGCATCCGTCATGGTGCCAATGGCTGTTGCAAGTTCGAGGTTCTCAGAGGCTTCGCCAATCTCATCCATCTCTGTAGCCCCTGCGCTCATGTTGGCGAGCAATTCTTCGTCGTTCATCGACTCGATGTCGGTATCGTTGTAGCGCTCGTTGACTTCGATGAACTGCTCGCAGGTCTCATCCGTTGAAGCGGTTCCCGCAGCGACCTGACTATCACCAGAAACTGCCACGTCATTGCCGGATGAACACGCAGTCACGCCGAGCATGAACAGCACGGCAACGGGCACGATAGCCAGAATATTTTTGTGGAACATGGAGCCTTGAGCACTCTCCTTGGATGGGTGATGCGCCGCAAACTACTCTATCTCGTTCAATCTTGAACAATCAACCGGAAAATGTCCGATTGGGGCGGGGCGATACTGCTACTGAGCCAGCTCGAGATCGGTCATAGCGAGCATCGCTCCGAGTACTACGACGGGGCGCAATGGTTCAGGAATGAATAGTTGGGACTCTCGAATTTCCAATAGCCCCATCGACTCAAAGTTCCGAAGATGCCTGATAGAGAATGCTGAGAAGGGGTCTTCAGCCGAAGGGTTGTCACTCACTTCAGCCAACGACAAGAGCTGTCCAACGGTGTGTCTGACTGCAATGTTTCCAAAATACTGATCAGTTTCGCCCAGTAAATATTCTCGGATATAACTGACGATGAACATTTCTACTGGTTCCAGATCCTCAATCTGTGGAGCTGCCAGGATTTCTGTCATAGCCCCGGGATACACTCTTGTGGAAGTCAGCTCGATACCTGCGTGTATTTCTAAAGCTGCCCACCAGGCACGGAGCGCGCCGATGTCTTTTGCGGACTGGACTTGCAACGTGGGCTGGGGTGGGGCTGGTTTTGACAGGTCGAGATTCCCCAGGGCCTCGTCTGATACCTCCACGGGCGGCTTATTAGTTACGCCTTCCGCATCGATGCCGATCATGGCAGCAACAACGCCGATGTCAGCGCGTTTGGGCATACCCGTACCCGTCACTGGTTGAGATTTGCCTATCCACTCTTGGAGTCTCGCGATCCCGGTAATCAACGGTGTAGAGACTACCGCTGCATAACGCTCCTCGGCAGGAATATCCTCAAGTCCATCCAACAGAGTCTGCAGTTGCGGAGGCAAACTCGCTGTATCACCAGCAATATCATTGATAATCTCATGGGCTTCTTCCCACGATCGCGCATCATCGCCTTCCAACCGGAAATGCACGTAATCATGTAGCACGGCCAGGCTCCACGCTGCAACAGAAGAGTCTTCAAGTTGCAGCACCATATCGATGAGTTCTTCGAAATCATCCGCATCAAACGGGTCCAAGTTCCACAGCGCAGCTGAGTCAACAATCGTCTCAAAGACCTCGATATCTTCGGGCGCGCTCATCGCTAGGTCCTCATTTTCGAGTAGCCAATTCTCAAACTGGCCCAGTTGGTCCTGCGCGCTCACCTGTTGTGCTGCAGCGGCACCAAATGCTGTACCCGTGCCAAAACCGCCGCTGCTGGACTCGTCTGACAGCATTTCCCCAAGCACCAGCCCAACGGGCTGCTGTCGATGAGCCGTCACGGCCGCAACCGTGACCGCCACCAAATAGGCACTTGCTGCAGCGAGGATCGCACCGTTGTGTTGGACCAATAAACGTTCGATCGATCGGAATGCGCGCCCTTTGCGTGCCAATGCTTCAAGGTCAGATATCGCAGGCCTCACCTCAGCGGGCGTATCCGCAGAAGGGATCCGAGTGAGCGCAGCGCGAAGTGCCTCATCGGAATACCAGGCATCAAGTTTCTCCAGCGCTACTCCGATCAGGTGGCTAAAACTCGGGTGGCGTGGCGTTGGGTCAGGGCGGAGCCGCCCCAATATGCTGTCAAGCAGTTGCCGATCCTCAGCCGTGTATACGTTGACGAATTCGCGCAACAAAGCAACGGTGAGTGCCCGTGCCGCACCCACCGGCGTCACAAGTTCCATATTGCGACGCTCTACGGCCCGACCCATGGCCGCATTCAAGTTCTCCAAGTCCACGTCTTGGTCAGGGTTTTCCATATCAAAGCCATCCGCCGCAAGCAGAGGACCAATCTCGTCCATCAACTCTTGTGCCATCCCGGGCCGATGAGTCACACCGGAACGTTTGAGCATTTCTACAAATTCTGGATCATCAAAAGGCGAAGGCGCATCTGTCATGTCACGAGACTACAATGCGTCATCGTTCAATGCGAGCCTACCCACTAACTTCCTGCATTTCCGTACTGGCCGATGGCACTCGCACCACCGGTTTCGACCTCTACGAAGAACTGGTGTTACACCACCAATTATCGGCGTAATCGATACAGGGTTATGCGGTGAAGTCCACCATAATCACGCAAAACGAGAGGCAACCATGCTCGAGAAGCTAGGGGCATCGACCGTCAATGCGGAAAGATCAGTCGCCGGGGTGGACCTTCCAGCCGAGCCACAGCAACCTTCACGTCATTCAGCTGAGAATGTACGCAGCTCACAGTCCAATTCGTCAAAGCGTTGGTCCAGCTTGTCGAACCGTTCACCCATGCGCCGCAGAAACCATGCCAGGCCAGCGAAGATCATCCCGCCGTAGATTATCACGAAGCCGACACCCACCAGGACGAGCGTAACCAATTCAGCTGACATGTGCATGCCTCCATCGTGCCGCATGATGGCTCCCTTCGCCATAGAATTTGGAGCGCCACGCGCGTGGTCCAACAACAATCACAATTGCTCCGGCAGATCGGCCGGGCGAGGCATTTCTGTACGCGATGGCGTCTCCAACTGAGTCCCACCGATCTCGGCAAATCGCGCTCGCACCGCTTGGGCGAGGTTTGGCCACACACTGATCGATGTCATAATAATCCCTCCTGCTAGCAATGCTACCGGGAGCTGTCCGGTGAGAACACCGTGTACAAGACAACCCTGGCACGCCAGGATGCTGAAGTCGCAGACTTGGTGCTCTTCCGTGCAAGGTAGTCCGGTGGTCCCGGTCATTCTCGGTGCGGAGATTATGACCGGCAACCTTTACGTCACTCAATTTGGGCGGCACCTGGCTAATCCGACTGTGGACGCACCTGAGCAGATGTTAATCCAGCATGCCAAGGATGTGACCGGTCAGGGCCTTGCGCTGGGCGGGCGTTAAGGGTTTTTCGTGCACGTAGTCATGCATCCATAGACCATCGGCTAACAGTTGCACGAGGTAACTAGCATGCTGTACCTCGTCGTCTTCAATATCATCAGGCGACGGCGTCCATCGCTTATCGACTTGCCGCCAGATAGCCGAGAACTCTTCGTTTCCGCGCGCATCAATTTCTAACAGGAGCTCAGCCTTGGTGGCGCTACTACTTTGGGACAAGACAACCGCTCGCAGTCGCGTCTTCTCATCCACTGAATTGGCTGGACCGCCTGCCGCCCGTTCGAGTGCCTGTTCCCATTGATCCGCCTGGTGTTGATGGATGCCACGCATGATTTCGTGGCGCGATGGGAAATGGTAGACGATGCCCGATTTAGACATCCCGGAGGCTTCTGCGAGCGCCTCATAGGACACCGCCTCGAGGTTTTCACGTTCAATGAGGTCCACAGCCGCGTTCAGGATCTCTTCTTTTTTACTCGGACGCATCTACATCAGCCTCTTTCGGGTTGCCGCGGAAACAATATGCCGTGAGTGCCGCGGCGATTAGGGACACGACACCGACGATCGCCAAGATGGACAGATAGGCTCCGTCGTAGGCCTCGACCGCTGCCGGACCGTGCACGGCGTGGTCGACGCCGTGATCAACATCGTCGGCTACCTCTGACGGTGCCATCAGTGAGTAGAAGAATGGTAGTAGGGAGCCGAATACCGCAACCGAAATCAGGGTGCCGAACTCATAGGAGACGGCCTCCACCGAGGACGCCATCCCGGCCTTATCTACCGCAGCACCACCCAGTATCGCCGTCGAAGCCACAGACGACGCCAGCCCACTCCCGATCCCGACGAGCAGCAGACTGAGAATAAATGGCACCAGCGAATCCATGTTGAACGTCCACAATGCCAGGGCAATCCCGAGAGCCAGCAGGGTGAAACCACCCGAGATCAACGGGATAAACCCGACTCGGTGCAGCACCGAGCCACCCAATAACGCTGCGGGAATTGCTGGGACGGCCACAGATGCTACCAGCGCACCGGCTTCCAGCGGCGAGAACCCACCGGCCGTTTGGAACCGCTGGGTGCTCATCAACTCAACTGCGGCCACAACAAACATCATGAGTCCAGCCGTCAGGACACCACCGGTAAAAATGCGGTTCCGGAAGATGTCGACATCCAACAACGGCTGTTCCAGTCCACGCTGACGGAGGATGAATAACACCAGTCCGATGAGTCCGACCACGGTCGAGGCAATCAAGAGCCAGGCGGCGCGCTCCGGATTCGCGAGTTCTTTGATGGCCATCACGAGTCCAACCATCGCCAACATGGCCCACACCGATGAGATGAGATCCCAGTGCTTCTTCGGGTTCGCGATATTCGGTGGCGCTACCAGCAGAGTAGCAATGAGCGTGATGATGACGACCGGGACGTTCACAAGGAATACCGAGCCCCACCAGAAGAACTCCAGCAGTAGGCCGCCCAGTACCGGGCCGGTCGCCGCACCGACGACGGCCACCGACATCCACAGGGCGATCGCCAGGTTGCGTTCGCGCACGTTGGTAAAGGTAATGCGCACCAGCGCGAGACTGGCGGGCATCATGGTTGCTGCACCCACACCGAGCAGGGCACGGGCGGCAATCAAGAACCATGCGGTCGGCGAGAAGGCAGCGATCAATGACCCGACACCAAAGATGCTGACGCCGATGATAAACATCAGTCGGTGGCCAATTTTATCGCCGAGTGTACCGGTACCTAACAACAGACCGGACAGCACCAGCGGGTAGGCGTTGATGATCCATAGCCCCTGCAGCGACGTCGTGCCTAATTGGTCACGCAGCTCAGGCAACGCGGTGTAGAGGATTGAGTTATCGGCACCTACCAAAAAGAGGGCGGCGCTGATGACGGCAAGAAAGGTCCACCGCTGCCGAGGGGTGGACGTTGTCGGTGCTGTTAATGGGTTCACCCGAGTAACTGTACCAAACGTTCGGTGCAGTTACTCGAGTGAAGTGTTGGAGACCACAGGTGCGGGGTGTGCCTTTGCTGTCCTTTTGCTCAACCGCTTTGCGCAATCTTCCTAAAACACCAATCGAAACCGGTTGGGGCGGAAGGGCCATAATAACGCCTCGGCCTTACCCGTCGAGAGCTCACGAGCTACCAGCGCTGCAGTCACCGGACCCAGCGTGACACCGAGCGTTCCGTGTCCCGTAGCTACATAGAGTCCGTCGTGCCGAGGAATCGCACCGATGAGTGGCGCATCGTCAGCACTGGTTGGTCGGTGGCCGGCACGTTCTTTCTCAACCTCGCGGGGTGACCAAGACTCGAAGAACTCCAACGCATCACGCACCACCATGTCTAGCCGTTTCTTGCTCACCACCTCGGAGCGATCTCCCACATCAAAGGTGCCGGAAAACCTCATGATTTCACCGTCATAAGGCGACGAAGCGACCATTTTTTCGAATAATTTGAGTGGATGCTGCGGGAGCACGCCTTCACCGCGGGCAGTAAGGCTCACGCCTTTGGCCGCTTCCAACGGCAAACGAATACCGGCTCTTCCGGTTTAAGGGTGGGGTGAGGGTTTAAGACACGCCGGGGGTGAAGGTGGTGGAAGGTGTCGGGGTCTTCCGAAAATATTGGTAGCGACC
>NZ_BAAGSP010000032.1:0-32985 GCF_054782375.1 Yaniella soli | reverse complement strand
CGGCAGGGCAAAGCGGAGAACGTCGGCGCCAAGCCACTCATCCGCCACGCAAGATTCCCGAACTGGTGGCAGAAGCACCAAATATCGTGTGGTCATGGGATATCACAAAAATGCGCGGACCCACCAAAGGAATCTGGTATCACGCCTATGTAGTGTTAGATATTTTCTCCCGCTGCGTGGTCGCCTGGCGCATCGAAACCATCGAAGACGGCACCCTAGCCGCAGACCTGGTCGCCGAGGCCATCACCGAACAAGGCACCGCACCCGAATATCTTCACGCTGATGGCGGGGCAGCCATGACCTCTAAACCGTTGGCTTCGCTGCTGGTGGATCTGGACGTCACCAGGTCACATAACCGTCCTCGAACCAGCAATGACAACCCTTTCAGCGAGTCGCAATTCAAAACCATGAAATACACGCCTGACTACCCCGAACGCTTCGCCAGCATCGGTGAAGCCCGGGCCTGGATGGCACAATTCACCGACTGGTATAACCATGAACACCGCCACAGCGGCATCGGATTACACACCCCAGCCAGCGTGCATTATGGCACTGCCCACGAGGTCCGCGACCAGCGCCAAGCCGTGCTGGATGCGGCCTACGCCGCGCACCCCGAACGTTTCAACCGCCGACCCAACCCACCAAAATTGCCTGAGAAAGCCACCATCAACGATCCCGCCAAACGAACCCAAACTAGCCAACTAGAAAACGCATGACACGTCTCATTTGATTTGACACGCTCCGCTGGGACCCAAGCTGGGCTAAGAGCTAACACGCTGAACATAGGAGATAGCGGCGTTCTCGTCGAGCTGTTTTCCGCAGCGTGCGTATTTAACGAACCAGTTCCACCAGAAGGTACACGCTCGAATCAGCGCTCAACTTTTGACTCTCAGCTATCTGAGTTTGTAAGAGTCTTTCAAGGATTTAGTCAGTTGGAGGTCAACGGTAGGGGAGACTATCAAACATGGGCACAGCTCCTTGTCTCGATGGGTGACCCAGATCGCCCTGTAACAGGATGTGACACTAGGTTTGAAATAACACCCACTCGTGCTGCGTGGTTGGCTAATAACGGTTACAAAGCTGTCGGCAGATATCTCAACGACCCGGTTGGCTCAACACTGGACAAAGATATCAAACCCGGTGAGCTCGATGTTATTTTCGATGCCGGACTTCGGGTCATGCCAATTTTCCAAGAAAATGCTCGGCTCTATGAAGATTTCACGTATTCCGCTGGTTACAGTCACGCTACCGAAGCCCACGATTTAGCAGCATCCTTTGGATTCAACCGGGGTACGGTTATCTATTTTGCAGTTGACTACGATGCCACACAGCAGGCAATCGAGTCAGCCATCATTCCTTACTTCAACGGAGTAAGGGCTGGCCTTTTAGGGCGTGGCGGTCGCTACGTGCATGGGGTTTACGGTTCAAGAAACGTCTGCATCAATGTGACCGAACAGTGTCACGCACGCTACTCCTTTGTATCCAGTATGTCCTGGGGGTTTTCCGGCAACCTCGGATTCCCTCTGCCTGCTAACTGGTCTTTCAACCAAATCAAAGAATGGCGAGTAACAGATATCGATGAACCCTTCGACCTCGATAACAACGCATGGCGGGAAGATGACGGGGACCCCGGACAATCGTCGGTTAACAGCCCTACCCAAGTTGCCGAAGATTTTATTCAGTATATCAGTGACCTTTATCAATGCGCCCAGGACTATGGTCAAGGCGACCCCAACGAACTTGTGATGCAGTTTGTACGGAGTGAAAGCTATGATGGACTTCATTGGCAAGCATTGCTAGGCCCTGTAAATCAGGAATTTGTCAACTATGCTCAGGATCAAGGTTTCAACATAGTAGAGGAATTCACAGACCCAGTCACGGGATTCGCTGTGGGCACTGAGCACCTTATGGCCAGTTGCAACGGAGCGTACCGTAATGACACTCCGGGGAATCCTCAGACCACCAACGCGGGTGACTTGACGGGTTGGGGAGGTGACTTAATGACGTTTTATCGTGAATGGAGAGATCGAAGCAGCGAATATAGTTCGGGACATCAGTTCGCGATAGACAATCTTGCAGTCCCTGGTGTTGTTTCAACTTTTGGTTACTCTGATCTCATCGAAGATGCTGACGCATACAATCTGACACAACACATCAAATCGGGGAATAATATCGCCAATGCTTTCGCCAGATACTATTCGAGCCAGGGAGGTTCCAGACAGCGGTTCATAGATTTTTTTGCAGGAAGATTTGGCACAGAGGCGGTCGCCGAAGATGCAGCATATCACATGCTGGTCACTTCATCTGACCTGGTGCATGTCGCTGCAAGAGCATATTTTATTTTTGGCGTTGTCCCGCCACACTTGTTGCCATATGATGAACTCAGCAGTTTTATCAGTGGCTTTGCCACTGTCCTCAAAGAAAGAACCCTCATAGAGTCGTGAGTAATGAAACGGGCACACCAAAGTCTCGATTGGTGCGATTCTTCGCAACAGAAGGGACTTTGCTGTGGAGTCTCATCACGCTTGTTTCTTCATACGCGCTTGTCATCGTATTTTTCTGGGGGCATACTCGGACAAAGGTCGATATGAGGAGTCAATGCATTGTCTCAGGCCATGGATACGACCCTGAATACCATCGCTCTGACGCCTCTGGTCCATCCGGTGAGTTTTTCCCAATTAGCTACCCCTGTACGCCAAGCTATGACTTAGTTCAATGGTGGGTGAACCCAGCCGTTGCCATATTTGGTGTGGCATTGCTCATCGGTCTCTTTGCTTTCTCCCTCACCTGCTGGCGCCTGGCTTTCAAGACGGTGAAAACACTGGAGGCAGCATAGCGGATTTGCGTGTGCCGTCGAAGCGCTCACCGATCAGCACTGTGTGAAGTCGCCATGAGGTGACGAGCTACGAGCCGACAACCCATTCCGCAACGGCGACGAATAGGCCGGACACGGTAGAAGTATGACGAACACTCCGCAGCACCCCAGTGACCAGTCCGATTACACCGCCATTTCGCCCCGACCACTAGGCGAAGACGTGTCGTCGGCCTATATCTCGACGTTCGACGGCAAGCACTACGCCCACGCCATCACCCACCACAACTTCCACCCGGCGGTGCCATCCGAGTACCTGGCTGATAAATACCACGACGCAGAAGATGTTCAGAGCTACCTGGATCAGCGCGACCACGTCATCGAAGGTGCAGTCCGAGAGTGGCATGGCGACAAGACCACGGTTCGTACTGTAGGGCCATATGAGTACGATCAGTGGTCGAAACGGTACGAGTTCACCATCGAAATCAATGCCGCCCCGACCGAAGCCAATGCCATCCTGGCGCTACTTGAAGTTGATCCCGGATATTTAGCCGGTGACACCCACCTGGACGAGCACGTGATGGACGATCTTCGTGCTTTCGACCAGCTCAGCATTCCAAACTCCGACGATATCGATGCGATCTCCCAGATGGTATTTGCCAATCAGTTCCTCGGACTGTATCTACAAGAGTTTGAAGACACGATCCGCCGCAACGCAACGATCAACGAGTCGGTGCGCATCGAGGTCGATCCCGCAGCACGTGACCGCATCGAGGATGTTGCCATCTACTTTTACCGGCGCTTCGAGGGTGACATCACGGCCTGGCAGACTGCCACTGAGTATTCCTTGGCCGGATTCGCATTTGCCGTTGCCAAAGGTGATCAGTCGAACTTGGCTGATCTTCGCTCCTTTGATCTGCCTGAGCCGAAGAGTTATGAGCTGGATGAGCATGTCATCTCTGTGCGACTTGAACGCAATATGGTGGAGCATCTTCCGAAGATGACGATAGGCGAGACGTTTCACATCACTCAAGACGGCACGGTCACCTTGGCCAAATAGGCTCATCAACTCCAATAGTCCGGTTGCAGTATCGCCTGTGACCGGACTATTTTGTGCCTGCAAGAATATGTTTCACACACTGAGATTGGTGTCCCCTGGAATACTGCCCACCGGACACTATCAGTGCATGACGAAACCACTGACTTCCGCCCAGGCAGCACAGCAGAGCAACCGCACAAACGATGGCAAATACACCGCCAAGTCACATTCCGAAGCCGACGTGAGCCTTGGAGTCGAGGCTCCCGAGCCACGCTTCGACTCCCAGGGGAACGATTGGGGACCAGCCTTTGCCGAATACGAAGTAGAGTCCGTCCGCCAGCACGAAATCATGCACGTGCACTACAATGACGAGTTTTCTGAAGACTTCATTGCTGCTGAGCTCTCCGGAGACTGGTCGGAAATCGACCGGGTGCGTGAGCAGGAAGCGCATTGGGAGTGGGAGAATGATGCCTATGACCAGGAGGCGGCTTATGCCGTAGAGAGGCTTGGGTTAGAACCGGATGAGGCACGCAACGAGGAGCTGTTCGATGAACTCCGAGGTGCCATTGCAGACTCACCCAACACCATCTCCCCATACAAAAGCGTGCGGGACAACACCCCATCACAGCTGATGCGCATGGAGGTCTTCGAGGGTGAAAACCTCACGGACCACAACGAAGAGGCCTACCATGACGGCGATGCTCAAGTAGAAGTGCTGGAGGCCAAATTCAAAGAGCTCGGCTTAGACCCCAGTACCGAAATCAACCGCGATGCCATCGAAGACCTGGTCAATAACGGCCCCGAATATTGGCACGAGGGCGTCTCGTTAGACGTAATCTGGTCCGGCCCATATACCGATGCAGTGCCAGGCAACGACGAGAAGAGCCTATCGTTCAATGACCCAAATATGGTGCTCATCGACTCGTTCAACGGCTCGGGTTGGGAGGCCCAAACCCAGGGGACCATCAAGCGCACTATCGGTGCACGCAGCGAAGACAGCGACTTGCCAGGCGATAAGCGCGCATATTTGGACAATCTCGCCGGCGGATATGGGTGGGGAGATATTGCTGGTCCCATGCAATCAGCCTACGAAACTGAGGTCGAGGTGCAGGAGAAAGTAGTAGAAGATGCGATGGTAAACGCCTAGCGTCGTGCCGGACTCCTGGCTGGTGAAAGACGAACTCGACCAACGAAGGTACATCGTGCATTCAAAGCAATTCTCGAACAAAAGTCAGGACAAGATCGACGTTGAGTTCAAACAGTGGAAGCGCCGCTCGATCATCGCTCCTGTTTTGATGCTCAATGGGGTGGCTTTCGCAGCAATCGCCTTGTGGAACGCTGTGCGACTGCATGGCGGTACATCTGACCCGACCTTTAACATGTGGGCTTCCATCACGACTGGGGTGCTGAGCTGCATTCTGTTGGCTGTCGGCAGCTATGTCGGAAGCAGGCTGCTCATTGACGCGGAGCAACGCCGGGGTGAGCATAGAAGTTGCGCGGAATTTCTTGAAGATAGGGACCTCTCCGATCTCCTGTAGTGCACTTTCGTCGGCGCCGGACACAGTAAGTTCATGAGCCACTATGATCAGATGCAGACGCTGTCGAACTTGCTGGATACCGACCCCGTTTCGTCGCACTCCCGTCCCGCTACGGTAAAGCGCTACGTCCGACACATCGCTGACACAGTACGGTCAACGCAACACTTCGATGTCACATCAACAGTGGCCAAAACACGACGCAGTGAGCGCACCTATGCTCTGACCTGCACCGACCGGTCCAACGACCGCTCCTGGGTGATTATCACACTGGCCCACCGTCACCCGGCCAATAGCGGTGATGAATCGTCACCGAAGAATTTGTTCATTCACGTTACGACTCATGTTGACGGACGCTTCACTGGTCACCGAGAATTCGACCTATCTGAGACACCGCAGCAACTGTCGTCGGTCACTTTCCTGGCCGAAGCGTTGCAAGGCGTACTGCAACAGGCTGTCAGCATCGAACGCTGAAAGGCCGGCGCCCCGGACACTAGCTATCCATGACGACACCACTGACTTCAGCCCAATCAGCCCAGCAGAACAACCGCACCGGTGATGGCAAATACGCCACCAAATCACACTCCGAAGCAGAGGTGAGCCTGTCCGATGTCGGTCTCACCGATGCGCTCCGGCAGGCCATTGCAGCCAATAGACCGCTGGTACGCCTCGAAACACGAGACGACGACGAACCGCCGGTCATCTTAGAAGACCCGCAGAATTACCCCTTCACCGTGGGGGAGTACCAAGATTGGGATGTGGCCACCGAAGAAGAGGTGCAGTCCTACCGCGACCATCACAATGACCTTTACGACGCCGATGAAGAGAAGCGGCAAAAGGACGACCAGGCGCTGCACAACATCCAAGAAGAGCTCCAAAACATTTTCGACTCCTCCGACCGCGGGTACGCCGTAAAATCAGTCGATTACGACCGCGAACGCCACGACCTCATCGCCCAAATTGACACCGGAGACGGCACAGTGCGACCCTGGGCTGTCGGCAACGCACAGGACACCGATCCACAAGACCCCGCATATAAGAGGCTTGAGGAGCACGACCAAGGGTTCGGTGGCTACTCGTGGCGTGCTGGCTCTATGCGGCGCGACCACATCGGTGACATTGACTGTGGCTGGGAAAAGACCGAACGTGAACAAGCTTTAGAAGACCTCGGAGACAACTTCGAGTTCAGCACACATTCACTGCGCGATACCCGCTCGCCATGGGGCACAGTCCAGGATGCGGACCCTACCGGTTCACCACATATAGCATTTGTCTCCACCGACTCCCACGGCGGTTTCAAAGTCTCCCAAGGGGCCAATAAGCTCATCCCGGCACCGCTGCGCAAGCGCTCCGGATGGTACGAAGAAGACTGTGAACGAGCACATGTCATCGCATCATTCCCGACTGCCACACGTGTCGGCACTGGGGCGACCGCTAGCTCGATACACAGATCGGCGGTTAACTCACTGAAACGGTGGAACCCAGACAAGGGTGCTAAGGCAGGATTCATCGCCGACTAGGCCGGGGGAGTGGTGTCGCTGTGATCTAAGCGTCACAGTGGTGTCCCCACATTAGGATCGTGAGAATGAATCTATTCGAGATTTCTAGCCTAGTCATCCCTATATTGACTGCCCCTATTTGGCTCTCCATCTTGGGTTGGTTAAATTCAAGAATCCGGCATCAGCGAAGACTCACCCAATACTCGCAAATTTTAGCGAATCTGCCGAAAGGTTATGAGCGTGACCGGTGGCAGGTGATAGTCGATGACCAATCCAAAGACGCTCGACTTGCTATGCGAATGCACTTCGACAGTGACGATGTCTGGTCCGTCATCACAATTGCCTCTTCCGTATTTATCGTCGTAGGGCTGATATTTTCAGAGGATTTCAGAACAATCCTTGACTACGTTCACGTTTTATGGCGGTACACGTCTTTGGTCTTGCTTGTCGGGTTTGGCTTGTTTTCTATACACAGATGGAAAGTTGGCCGAAAAAATAAGCTGATTGAAGCATTGCGGCAAGAAAAAGAAATCGAACGCATAACCGAGACTAAATCAGCGACCTCGTAGGTGTACTAATCTCAAGGACAAGGCCAGCCCCGGACACTAGCTGTCCATGACAACACCACTGACTTCCGCCCAATCAGCCCAGCAGAACAACCGCACACATGATGGCAAATACACCACCAAATCACATTCCGAAGCCGACTTTGACCTGACTCAACTTCAAGAGTCCACCGATCCGGTCATCGAGCTGGAAGACGGTGAGGTGCACGAAATTGATCTGCACGCCATCTCAGCAACAATCGATGACGACTACCTCGATGACGACCCGGACCCCCAGAGCGCGCTGGCATCCGCCATGATTCAACGCAAAGGCGACGACTACTTCGTCACCGGTGCAGCATATCGCGACTTCCACGAAGCCATGCCAGAAGGCTACGACCAGTACGGTGATGATGGCGAAGAGATAGACCGCTACCTAGCCGAGCGACGAGGTGTGATCGATGCGGCAGTGGCCGATTGGTACGGCTACGACGACGGCGACTCCATGTACAGCACTGGCGATTACTACGAGTTCACCCACCGGCTCGACGGCGGGGCGCACTCGGAAGCTGATGCCATCGCCGCGCTGCGAGATAACACCAGGGCACTGGACTTCACCGAAGACCCCGATTTGGACGACACCATCCGCGAACAATTAGAAGCTCACGACGCCAAAAAGCTTCCGAACCCCGAGCAGACCGATGCACGAGATCAACGGGAATTCTCCCAAGAATTTTCCAAGAATCTCATCAACCGACTCCAAGAGCAGTCCGATGACGAAGGCTTCACCGACGATGATGGTGAGCCACTGGAGCTCTGGTATGCCGAGGGCACGGATCGACAAGTCGAAGCGTTTGCCGCAGAATTCTATGCCAACAACGAAGGTGATCTCAACGCCTACGGACAAGTCAATGGCATCAACGCCACCATCGGCATGACCACCGAACACTTAGATTACGATGACGGGCTGGCCGAGGGGGCGCACGACCTGGAATCCGAGGTGCTGACCAAGCGAATGGAACGCTCCATTGAAAACGAGCTCCCGAACTTCTCGCTGAACACCGGCCACACCGAACTGTCTTCAGATGGCAATGGTCGAGAGGGCAAAGTCCAGCTGACCAAACAGGCCCTCCGGGATTTAGGGGAACGCATGGCGGCTGCCCGAGAGGAACTGCGCATCGCAAAGGGTAAGCCCTAGTCGTCTGCTGATGCTTGACTATCCGCTGCTGCATGTTGACCGATGCGGTGGCGGATATTTCTTGTCCTGAACACTGGTGTCCCCACAAGTGTCAGCTCGAATGAGCCACCAGCCCCGGACACTCACGTCTCATGACGAAACCTATGACCTCCGCCCAGAACGCCCAGCAGTCCAACCGCACCAATGATGGCAAGTACACCACCAAGTCTCATTCCGAGGCAGATGTTGATCTGACCACAGGTTTTGGCAACTACGACAAAGATTATGCAGCTCGGGTCGATACCTTGGTCGGTGAGCTCAATGACATGGCCGGTCGTAAGACGTTTGAAGCGCACCACAATGTTGAAAATGGCTCCAGCACGGTTCGCTTTGAAGGCACTGATCAAGATATCTTGCGCGTCAGCCTGACCGAGAACGAGGCACGACAAAACCTCGGCTATATGGTCATCGAAGACCTCGACCCAACCATCAGCGAAAACAACCCGATCAAAGTGCGCGAAGTGCCAGCTGACCAAGTTGTCGAAACAGCTCTGAGCAACAACCGCCAAAGAACGAAAGCTCGTGCCTACGACAACGTTGCCGAAACTCGATCTCTAGCACTGGACGAAGTTGCACGAAGCGAAAGCAAACACGTCTTATCACGCATCGACTCCGAATCAATGATTGGTGCCGAACCCGGCGAGATCGCCAAGAGTCACTTGTTGGACGGCGACGAATCTCTGCACGATGCCTTTGACAGGGACACCTTGGAGCAGGCAGACAGCATTTACGCCCACCGTCAGGATTCCCATTACGGCGCCGGAGAATCCAACGCAGACGAACTCCGCTCGGCAATGATCGTGCTGCCAAACGATGATGCTGACCAGCCGTGGCAGATCGTGCACTCTTATGGTGTCCATTCTGAAACGGAAGCCGAAAGCCGCCACAAGCAGGTCATGACTGCGTCCAATGTGAAAAATGCTCGATCAAAAGCTGAAGACCTGGCACGAAACATCACGGACACCGGCTCGATCTCCGAAACGTTCATGTCTGAACAAGGCCTAGCTGGCCAAGGTAAAGAGTTCTGGGATGACGAATTCTGGGGCAAATTCGATAAAGGACACCATCTGGTTGCCGATGGCCCACGACGTGACCCAATCCAGCTGCGCCATCAAGAAGATGTTGAACCTGGTTCGGTTGCCAATGACCCAGTGTAATTGCCCGACGGCGCCGGACACAGTGGAGGTGAAGCAATCAACGCACCAGGAGCACCATCCGCAATGTCCACGTTTCTTACCAGCATCTCACCACTGTCCGAGCCGATCAGCCAAGACAGTGCCGACACATTCATCAATCGCATCATCGGGGTATCCGATTGGCCGAATGATCGCATCACCAGTAGGGAGCTGACCAGCGAAATCACCGGCGGTTGTCTGCATGAGATCAACTTTGGCAGGGTTGGCGGCTTACCACGCAATGATGTCACTACGACTATCAAATATGTGCCCGATCTGATGATGTCTGCGCTGACGCTGACCGTCGAGTACGACGATGCGAACACCGGCGATAAGTACAGCAAAGTGTTTGGCTCCAGTTCGTTTGACCAGCTGGGCTTCTTAGCTTTTCTCCAACATCAGCTCGACCTTCGACGCTACGACGAAATATCCTGCAAACGTCGAACTGTCCGTCAAGGTATCGAACACATACGCGCCAAACTCCTCGCATTACAGCGGGTCGAGAACCTGCTGTCCATGCACGATCTATACCAGCAGCTTCGAGAACTTGGAGAGATCAACACGGTGCTGCTAGAGCCAACCGAAGATGGACGGTACATCGTTCGAGTATTTAGCAGTACCGACAACAGGATAGATCGCGACTTTCGGTGTCAGCGGATCATCGAAACCCTCAAACCGTCGTTGGAGTCAGTCATCTCTGCCGGAACCGCTTACGACGGCACCACTGTCACCCTAGACCTCACCAAAGACCCAGGTAGTCAAAGTCGTGACGAGTTGACCCAGCAAATGCACGAACTCCTGGAAGAGATGTAATCCATGCGCTATTCAGATTTTCTCGCCGGCGAAGGGATCAAAGGATATTTCCACGATCCATTCCACATCATGCCAACCCCGGTCAAAGATGGCATATTGCCAACCGAGGCCATTGAACTGGATGAGGGCCAGCGTCACGAAATACCCTTAGACAAGTTGCCCGGCGAGGTAGCAGCACGACTCAGCGACCGACTCGATGCCGTGGCGATCATGCGGGTCGAAGGACGATACGCCCTGGATGTCCAAGCCTCTGCTGACTTCTTCAACGCGCTGCCAGTGGCCGACTTTGATTGGTCGATCTCCGATGTCTGCGCCTATCGGGACACCCGGCTGCATTTGATCGACGCCGTGGTCCAACGTCACGTGCCCGGTGCGTTATCCGAGACATTTTCTGGCACGAAGATCGGGTATCGCCAGATTATTCTGGTGCACACATCAGTGTCGTATGCTCAAATCATCGAACGCCTTGATGTCGGCAATGGCCTGCATGTTGTCAACGATTCTGCACGACTCCGCAGAGAAATTGAAACGCTGTTGCAAACGCACGATGCCACCGAGCTGACCGCCACCGGTGAGCTTGATATTGGGCAGCAGCAAGAGTTTGCTAGACAGTACATTGGCTCGCTGCTCGATAGCCTCGCCGATGCTAGCTGGAACAACGGCATGAGCAACGCGGATGGTGACTGGACTGAGCCGTATATGACGGACTCCAACCGCCGCAGAGTCATCGCACTAGCCAAAGACTTCTATGCTGCACACCGCGGCGACATCACTACCAATGACGGGGCGCACTGTGTCGAGGTCGCCCAGGGTCTGGCATTTCGACATAGTTTTGAAGGTGAACCACTGATCGGACGGACGCTGAACGAGGCAACTATTTTCCGGCGCATCGCAGTTGTAGCTGATGTCCATTTCCCGGCCTACCGCATCGCCGGTGACGGTGAAGTGCAAATCATGGAGCGATCCTATGTCTAAGTTAGTCATTGTCGAATCGCCGTTTGCTGCACCTACGGCAGCCTTGCAGCAACGTCATAAAGAATACGCTCGGGCAGCCCTGGCAGACGCACTGAGCCGCGGTGAGGCACCCTTTGCAAGCCATCTGCTCTACACCCAACCCGGCGTATTGGACGACGACGTGCCGGAAGAGCGCGCCCAGGGGATCGCAGCGGAGTTCGCCTGGATGCAACGTGCCGATTACAGCGTGGTGTATCAAGACCTGGGGATCAGTGGCGGTATGCGGCAGGGGATTGGGGCGGCGTACCGGGTGGGATTAGAAGTTGTGTACCGGAGCATCGAGGGTTGGAAGAAATGACCAAACAATCAAGAAGATCGACCACCGACATCTGGGCGGAAAACGTCTCATCATCGACCTGGAGTGACGCTGTCAGACGCACACTCGATGTCGCTGACACTCTGAACTCGGCAAGCGCAGACATCGATGGTCTGACTACAGGCACCGCTAAAGGTCGAATGAGGGCCGTCGCGCACGACATCCGAGCACTGTCTGAAGATGCCAGAACGCTCACCGTTGAATTCATCCGCATATGTGTCGAACGAGATTACAGTTACAACGAAATTGGTCAATGGCTGGAGATTGATGCCGGGACGGTCCGGCGCTGGTATCTTGCGGTGAAAAACCATCTGAACAGCTCGTCGAGCTAACCGCCGGACACGGTGAAACCATGACGAACCCTATGATCGACATCATTAACGCCGAGGCCGAATCCTACGAGGCAGCGGTTGCCGGTGACCCTGAAACCCCACTGCACTCCGAGAACATCGACGGACTGCCAGCCGATATCTGGTACAAGGTCAGTCGCGCTTTACACCAAAGCGATGAGTATGCCGAGGTAGTTCACCGATCCCACAATCAGCATACTGTCGCGCACCGCTCCAATAGGCGTACTACATGCACATGCGGTTGGCTGGGCTTCCACAACAAGTTTGCAGCGCACGCCGGACGCAGAACCATCGCAGCCTTGCTGACCGCCATTGATCTCCCGGCCTCACTTGATGCCTGAACCGCCGGACACGGTGAAGGTAGATCAACAATTCGATCCCACAGTAGGAGCATCACCATGGCAGAGCATGAGCAAGAACAGCAGACCAATCTCGCCGACGAATGGGAGCTGAGCTTTGACGGTTTTGGCGACCAAAACGCCGGCACGTTCTTAGACAATCTGGTCAAAACGATCATGGTCCACCGAGCACCCAATGCCAACCAGGACACCATCGGATACCAGACCGCCACGTTGCACGTTCTGTGCTTCGATTTCGTCAATCAGAACGCCAGAGAGCTCGGCATCTTACAAGCCCAATATGCGGTCAACAGCTACGACAACCGCCTACCCTCACAAACTCATATCTTCACCGACGATCTGGGAGCATACCTTTACAATCTTCCGGACCACATTCCAAAAGGTCTGCTGTGCGTCAATGCGAAACGTCTACGCCGCGTTGCGCGACAGTTCGACAAGCTAGTTGTCATGCCCTTTCAATATAAGCTTGGCCAATTCAACGTTGGAGAGTAAACCATGTCAGACCTGACACCAGAACAACGGAAGTCCCAGAGCTATCTGAAAGCACTGGAAGCCTGGACTTGGATTTCACGGTACGCATCCGAGGTCATCCCAGACAGTGCCTTGGGGCCAATCGAAATCTTCGCCGAGGCGATGGGCGAACTTTCCGGCTGCGAGATGCCGTTGATCGACCCGGCATCGCGCGCACCGGTCAAGCGTGACGACGGCTCTGTCGTCCACCAGGGTGTGCACCCTTTGGGGATGAGTCAATGGCAGATCGACAGACTCAGCGGCCAGGTGCCGGGTGGCGGACCGTAACGTCCCCGAGACGCTCCGCGATCACGGCAGAAATAGATAGACTCATTGGGCAACGATTATGCACAGTAAACCAGGGGGCAACATCATGAAAGTGTACCTATCCATCATCGGTGCGGGAATCCTCGGCATCATCCTAGTTTGGACGCTCTTTAGTGATGCCCTGCTGAATCTTTTTCTCACTGTGGTGATCCTAGGCGCCACAGTCATAGTGCCAACCCTGTTCATGTTCGTGGGATTTCTTGGAAAATACAGTATGGGGAAGCGATAACTTCCAGCCGCAACAATGGTAAACCCCCCATGCATAGCAAAAAGACCGCGGACAGAGATAATCCGCGGTTTTTTACCAACATTGAAAGTACGGATTGCGATTCGAGGATTACACCGGCATTGCCTCGTCACCGTGCTCTGCATTAGCCACTTCGTTCAGTTCACGCCACCAGGGAATGAGCTCGGTGCAACCATTCTCGTTGCCCTACTTCTGTGGGTGGGCCACCTTCATGTTCTCCCACAGATCGCCGATGAGACGGTTCGCACCTGGACGACCTACGGCATCTGGGCGTTGGCAGTGGGATTGGTGTCCTTCGTTCCTTCAATCTGGGAGCGTCGCGATGATGCCAGAATCTAGGGCGATCTGAGCAAATCAGAGATCACCCGAAGAGTCTTCCCCATCGTCATCAACCTGCTCTTCAAACCAGAAATACTGAACTTGGCCGAGATGCTGAGATACTGAATCTGAGTCCATTCGGGTCTCCGTGATCTTCTGCTCGGCCTCTTGATGTTGCCGCGAGAGGTCATCGAGAGCGCTCTGATCTGCGTCATCTGGCAGTTCGTTCATCTTCCGCTCCAGTTCTTCTGCCTGAAAAACTGCTTCTTCATAATCACGGTCAGCTTGTGCCATCTCCTGCTGAATATCGTCCATCGCGGCATTGGCTTGGTCGGGAAGTATGTCGGATCGAGTCGGCATAAAGCATCTTCTTTCAAGGGTGAGTTGTAAGCATCTCAATCATAATCGATGGTCATCCAAGACGGGAGGTTCCGTGTACTTGGTGCAATTTAGGCATCCGGAGATTATATTTTCGCCGGACACTGTCGAAGCATGACAAAAGATCAACAAATCCTGGACATCGAATCGCCTCGTCAGAGGACTGTCCGCCATGGCATCATTGACACTGCCTCCCTAGCTGTTGCCGTGGCATTGATGGGTTTGATTATCCATTTTTCTCTTATCCCTCTCGCCGAGATGACCACCGATGGAAGCTTCTCAGACAACACACCAATGCTGATCTACTACAGCCTGGTTATTATCCTTTCCATCCTCCTACTGTTCGGTTTCATCATTACGTTGGCCAAAGTCATCAAAGCAGCCAGGGGTAAAGATGAGATGCTTGAAGAGCCATTGTTGACACATGCAGATTGATAGGGCGACACCCCGCCGGACACTGATGACACATGAAGAAAATGATCCTCCTCAAAGGTGCACCAGGCTCCGGCAAGACCAGCCTGATTGAGAACCTGAACCTGAGTCCATACACCCTTGGCTATGACATGTTCCGTGAACTGTTTGCGGTGACCGCACCCGTCGCCGGAGACGATAACGCATCGCTGGTACTTGGCCAACGCATCGAACGACAGGTTGTTCAAGCCACCCATGACGCGGTGGAGAACCGTCTGAAACTTGGTGCCCTGGTGGTTATTGATGCCACGAACGTCACGGTCGCCGACCAAAAGGTGTGGCGCGATATGGGGCATAAGTACAACTACGATGTTGCCCTCTACGATGTCCAGAGCGAACTGACTGACGACGAGCTGCTGGCACGCAACGACCTACGTGGCGATCAACGGGTCGCCGAAGACATCGTTGTGAAAAAGGCGCAACAGTCTCGCGAATCGGGCGTTGCACTGGGCGTTCATAAAATCGAATCTGAGTTGCAGCTACGAAAACTCGGTACCGTCGCCGAGCGAGATTTTAACCTTTTCGACAAAGTTGTCGTTTTTGGAGACATCCACTCGTGTGCAGACACACTCAAAGAAGCTATTGCCGACCATGGTGACCTCGATGACCCGCGCATTGCGTGGATTTTCCTTGGGGACCTATTCGACCGCGGCCCGGATGCCCTGGGTGTCTTTGAACTGTTGGCTCCGCGTGTCGAGCAGGACAACGTCTTCTTGATCGAGGGAAACCACGAGCTCAACCTTCGCCGTGTGCTGACCAACACCGCTTCAAAGGGCAGCTACCGTGACTCGCGTGCCACTCGCGATCAACTGTTGGCCGGAGGACATATGGCTGCTGAACAGCTGGCATTCTTGAATCATTTCGTGCCGTTCATTGGCTTCACCAAAGCTCAGCAAATCTTCTTCGCATCCCACGGCGGGGTGCAGGTCGATAAGGTGCCATATAGCGTAACCGCCGGTGGCAAGATCATCTACGATGTTTCAAACATCCCCGACTATTACTTCATTTATGGTGCAGCATCGCGGACGCATACTTGGAATCGCCAGACCGAATACGGTCACGACGCCAATCTGCTGGCAAGCGACGATGTCGTGCAATTTCATGGCCACCGCAACGGCTCACGCTCCGATGGTCCCCAGCCGATGGATGCTGTACCCAACGTGTGGAACCTGGAATCGGGTGTCGAGACTGGCGGAAAGTTATCAGTTGCTGTCATTGGCGAATGCGGCCAAACCGCCGGCTACCAGTACGACGGCCCACCATTTGAACGTCCAGTCGTTGTGCCCGATATGTCTGCCGTCCCATTGTCGGCACGCCTAGCGTCCGATGAGGGTATCCGAGCCAAAGACATCGGCAATAGGATCACCGCTTACAACTTCACCCGAGAAACGTTCCAAAAAGGCCAGTGGAACCCCGAAACCACAGCGGCACGCGGACTGTTTCTACGTGATGACACCGTCATTGCTCGGGGCTATGAAAAGTTCTTCAACCTGGGGGAGCAGCACGGCTACACCAAGGATGACGTGATCCAGCACTTCGAGCTGCCGGTGCGCATCAGCGAAAAGGCAAATGGCTTCCTGCTCATCGTCGCAGCTGTAGATGGTGAATTGGTGTACTACACCAAGGGTGGTCCAACGCCATTTTCCAAAGCCGGACAGCAGCTGTTTGAGCGTCGGTTTGATGCTGAAAAGCGTCAGAAGTTCACCGGCCTGCTATCCCGCACTAACGTCTCGGTCACCTTTGAAGTCGTACTTGAAAACGACCCCCATTTGGTGGACATTATCGGCGAAGACCTCATTTTCCTTGATGTCATCAACAACGCCATCGACTTCACCTTCCGACCAGAGTTAGAGCAAGCTGTCCAAGCCATACTCAACATCCGCCGTGTGCCGTCCACTGTGGTCACAACCCGAGGGCAGTTAGCTACAGCGATTGACTACTATCAGCACGAAATCGTTTTCGAGGGCGCTGTGCTACTGGATGCAGCAGGTCGGATGACCAAGATCAAGTCCGACTACTACTCGGCGGCCAAAGCGATCCGTGGACCGCTCACCGGAGTGCTGCGGGGGACCGCCGAAACGCTGCCACAGACCATGCAGGAAACGCAGCACAAGCTGGCTGATAGCGGTATCTGGCAGAACTTGACCGAGTACACCAAGGTCAATCCGCATGGCGACACGGTGCTTGATATGCCACGAATTTTGAAAGCCATCAACTTTCAACACTGACACAGGCATCAGCTGTGGGGGTCATGCCGGACACTGACAAAGTATGACCCTCACAGCTGATACGCCGCAGACCGCAGTAACAGACCGCCCATCCTTGGCCGATGTCGATGCCTATATCGACTCAATTGAAGCACGATACGCCGCACAGAATGAGCGCGCACCGATCTGGTATCTCATCTTGGCCGGTGGACGATCCGAGAACGCCGGAATCTTCGACGGTGATGCACGTAGCCAGGCAAAATCCAACATCGGTGACTCACCATTCCATCCACAAATTTGGTCCACATGGGACAACGTTGACTACAGCGACCCACGAATCCTGACCCGACAAGAGCTTTACCAGCCGCTACATAAGCGCATCGAATTCTTTACCTGGCGCAACCCAGAGGTAGTGGCGCGGCTAGAGCATGAAGTTGGCGACACCTATCTGCAACGCATTGCCGAAGATCGCAGCTTCACCCAGTCCCTATTCTTCCAGTTGCAGCAGAGCGGCCACCTCACCGTCCGCCAAATCGAAACACTACAGCAGCACTGGCAACGCGAAGACACAAAGCCGGTCGCTACACCAGCACCATCAGGCCGCACCACCGTTACCGGCACCGTGCAGTCGATGCGTGAAGAAACATCCAGATACGGCACGGTCACCAAGATGCTGGTTCGAGACGATGCCGGATACACGACCTGGGGCAGCGTTCCCAAAGGACTGGATGTGCAGAATGGTGACAAATTGCAGTTTGATGCAACGGTTAAACCTGCCACAGATGTCACGCATTCATTCTTCAGTCGGCCAACCAAAGCCCAGGTGTTGGAAGCTCTACCGGCATAGATAATCTTCCGTCCGGTGACTGTAAAGCAAGTGCAGTCATCGGACGGATTCAGTCCCTTGGTAAGCCATGCCGACGGGACTACAACACAGAGCAGCGTGGGAAGTCATCGAAGGCTATTCCAGACCTCCAGAACATTTATTCACCGCCACCACGATGCGTATGAAGGGACTTGCAATGTTAGAGATGATTCAGGGAATGTTCATGGATTCATGGCCGGGGCTTGGCCTGGTAGCAGTGTGAATCATCATAGTCGTGTATGAACGTTTTGGCATACGACCTCACCTGGAAGACGGCGATAACGAGCGAATATTGTTGGGCAAGATGTTCAGAATTTTCGGGTGGCTCATGATGTTCGCCGGACTGCTATATGCGGTTGTTTCAACACTTTCCCACCAGTTCAATACCGTGACTGACCGATCTTCCGGCGGCAAGCCCCCGGATTCATCCGTGGGGTCAGAGCCGGGGCGTGCCGGTGGTCTGGCCTGGTGAGGTGTGCCGGACACTGTCATGGTGATGAAGAAGCGTTATACCTATCGGCTGTATCCGACCGCAGACCAGCAGCAGTTGTTGGCGCGGTCATTTGGGTGTGCCCGAGTGGTGTTCAATGATTTCGTTGCTGAGCGCAACCGATTGTATGCGGCTGGCCTGCATCAACAGGTGCCATTTGGTGATACTGAGAAACTTGTCACGACTGTGGCCAAGCGAGCTGATGGCGCTCGACCATACTTGGCTCAGGTGTCATCGGTGATCTTGCAACAATCAGTTCGAGATGCCCAACAGGGGTTCCGAAACTTCTTCAACTCGGCCACAGGCCGGCGTAAAGGGCCAAAGGTTCGTCCACCCAGATTCAAGTCTCGACGCCAGCACCGTCAACGCATTCGCTTGACCAGACATGGCTTTCGTCTGCACCATCAGACGCACCAGAAAAATGGCAAGCTCTATGTGGCAAAGATCGGTCACATCAGCATCCGCATGTCACGCCCCCTGCCAGCCGAACCATCCTCGGTGACGGTCACCCAGTATGCCGATGGGTTCTATGAGGCCAGTTTTGTAGTGGAAGTCGAACCGCGATCTGCACCCAAGCCTAAGCACCAAGCTGCCGGCATTGATCTGGGCATCACCGATCTCGCCATTATCGCCACCGACACCGGGGAGGCACGAAAGGTTGCCAACCCACGTCACCTGCAACGTGCTCAGCGCAAACTAGCCCAGTTGCAACGGTCCCTGTCCCGCAAGCAGAAAGGCTCCACCAACCGCACCACAGCTCGAAAGAAGGTCGCACGCCAACACCGCACGGTCGCTAACGCCCGGAAAGATTATCATCACAAGGTCGCACGCCAGCTGGTAGACGAAACCCAAGCACTAGCCGTCGAAGACCTGAACATCACCGGCATGGTCAAAAACCGAAAACTCGCCAAACACATCACCGATGTCGGATGGGGGCAACTCATGCAGCTCCTGCACGACAAAGCCACCGAAGCTGGCAGAACGCTCATCACTATTGACCGCTGGCACCCATCAAGCCAGCTATGCAGCGCCTGTGGATGTCAAGACGGCAAGAAACCACTGCACATCCGACAATGGGCCTGCCCCTGCTGTCATGCCCTGCACGACCGGGACATCAATGCTGCACGAAACATTATGATCGCCGCTGGACTGGCGGAGATCACAAACGGCTGTGGAGGGAACATCAGACCACACCCCGGTGTGGCAGCCCCAACGAAGCAGCAACCCACCGAACACCTCACCCTCACCAGGGCCTAGGTGCGTAGGAATCCCCCGGATTCATCCGTGGGGAGGAAGTCAACCGCGATCATTACCCGGTCTGCCATGACCACGCTGCCGGACACGTTTGAGGTAGAAGAACACCCTCAGACCAGGAGCAGCAATGGGCCATCAAACGACCTCATACCCCAAACCTAGCGCATGGGAGCGGTTTCAGTCCGTCGCCAAATTCGTCATCACTGTGCTCGGGTGGGGGCCATTGGCATTTGCCGTGGCAATACCGCTCATCGCAACTGTCAGCCTCACAGTGGACTCCATATGGTCGTGGTTCACCCAGGACATCACTCTTAGCACCGTCATATTTGATCTTTTCGACTCCATCGGCAATTTCATAGCCGCTTCAACCGATGCACTCGTGCCGATCATTGCTCTGGGCATCATCTGCCTCGGCATCGGTCTGACAGCTCGACACATCGGTGCCACGATGCGGAATCGACAGTTGTCCGAGTTCCCCTGACCGTAAATCCGGAGTGCCGGACACAGTGTTAGTACAAGCATAAAGACCTCAAACATTCCCACTGCCGAGTAGGAAAGACCGGAGAAACACCATGACTGAACAAGACATCATCGACGTTGAAGTGATCGAAGAAGACGACAACCAGCTGACCGACGAGGTGAAACATGACGAGTTGTTCATGGCAACACTGCGCCGCGCTATGGCTGATGTAATGAAACTCGAAGCCGATGCTGATAAGAAGCTGTTTGAAGAAGCTTTGGCAAAAGCCAAGAAGATCAAAGGCAAACGCACTTTAGAGATCAAACTGCCAAACGGTGAAGTCATCGCATCGCAATCCGAGACGGTGACAGAAGAGTGGGTCTACGATTTTCACGACAAAGAAGCGTTCAACACCTGGTTGGAAAAACATTACCCGGACTACTTTGAAGAAAAAGAAGTCGAGGTAGAGCAGACGTTTACCGAAGCACCCTCGGGCATTGGTGAGGTCGATGCGCTGCTCAACAAGGGCTACACCTCGATTACCGTCAAGCGCGAAGAGACCCAACGTGTCCCAGACGACGCGATGGTCAACGAACTACTCGATGACGCCGACATTGAAGATAACGTCATCTACGACCCCGAACTCGATGAAGAAATCCCAGGTGTGACCGGCGAGCAAAATGAAAAGGTCACCAAGAGCGGTTTCCGTTTCAAGAAAAGCAACAATACCAAGCGTCAACTTGTCGAAATGGCACTGACCAGCGGTATCCAAATCACCAGTGAAGACCTATTCAAAACATTGGAACTAGAGTCAGCTAAAGCCGATAAATAAGTCGGCCAATCACCTGATCTTCCGCCCGGTGTCAAATCGTTGCAAGAGTTGACACCGGGCGGACCCGTACCCGAGAGGATAAGGCTTGGATTGGCAGGATGATGTCAAAAGTATGAAGCTGCAACGCATCGCTGGACACACGCTATCTGTGTTCGGCAACGTGGCCGGACGGTTCGTTGGACCACTGCTAGCGATCATATCCTTTCTCATAACTGGTTTGGCAATCGGTGGGATGTTAGCTGTAGCGGTCATGGTGTGGCTCCTGACAGAAGCGGATGCCTCCGGTTTCGTGCTTGAACTGCATGAAATACTGGTGACATTTTTACCAAAAATCACCCAAGCCACCGGGCCGATTTTTGTATTCGGCATAGCATCCACCACCCTTGGTCAGTTAGCTATTGTGCCAGGTGACAGACTGCTTGGCAGGGGTGGTAACCTCCTGGAAGCGCCGACTCGACAGCAGAGGTTCGGAGCGGCGCTGAACAACGTTGCAACGCTGTCTCAGTGGCTAATGAAAGCCATCGGTCTTGTGGCCATTGTTTTGACCGGTTTGAGTGTGGTCGTCAGCACACCGTTTGTCATGATCTCCAACCACTTTGGCGCATCGGTAGGCGTCGGTGATGGTTGGGGACAGCTTCTCACCTCACCATCTGCTGAAGTCTCCGGTGCCCTGGTGGATATCGTGTCGTGGTCACTTGCGGTCGTGCTGATATACCTGGCGTGCAACTGGGTTATCGATTACGGCAGACGCCTAGATGACCGCATTGGGCTGCGCGAAGACGGTGAAGATGAGGGCCGGACACTATCTGATCATGAAGAACCAGATGAGCTCAGCCCAGACCGCCCAGCAGAGAAACCGAACTAACGATGGCAAGTACACCAGCAAAAGCCATTCTGAGGCCGATGTGAACCTCGGGAAGCCGACCCCTGCTGGAACACCTGTTGAACAGCTTTACGCCAACCTTCGCGCCTCGGAGATTGAGTTCATTGAGATTACCTCCAACGACGATGGCACCTATTACCTATCGCACGTCACCCCAAATACACCGGAAGACTTCGACGCCGCGCTTGATCACGTCCTTGAAAGCGACCTGTCGTTGGACGACCTATATGCTGAGGATGGCGGACGGGTCGAAGGCCAGTCAACTGTGAAACTCAACGTTGATGAAGAGATTGACCAGATCAACCGCGAAGCGTTCCGCAAGATCGCCAACACCCCTACTGAAGCCGACATCGACCAGGGGTACGCTGCGGCATTCCAGCAGATGCGAGCAGAGCATCACCCAGCCATCCAGTCCGGCGGTCAAGATGATCGGAAGCTCAGAGATACTGTTGATACCCGCCCCCGGTACAGCACGATTCGGAAGAAAAGGACATCAGAAGCAACACGTCGAGCATCCTACGGTCGTGCCTACGAGCAGGGTGTGCCAGTCAAACCAGCAGAAGATGCAGCGTTTGAAGAACTCTGGAACGACGAGAGCAGATATGGCCAGGGTCGGAAAGCTCCAAAATTTGGGCACAGCAAATCCGATATCGAAAGCAGCCTAGAAACATGCCGAAAAGACTGTGAGTGGATCGAGGACGGCAGCCTGTCACCGGGAGAGCTGCTGGGTCAGGGTGTCTCGAAGCAGCAGGCACTCGATACGATTCAGCAAGAAATCGACATGTTTGAACGAGGACTTGCAACCCGTGGAAGGTCATTGGAAGACAATGTCATGTTGATGCGAGACGCTACCCGCTGATGTCAGCGTTATAGGGGTGGAGCCATCACACAATCATAGAGCCGCGCCATGTATTCATCGCGGGTCATTGTCACCGCGCAGTGAAGATCGGATGTCAGATATCGTCTGAGGGTCTGTTACCGAGTGCCCCGCCGCGGCCATCACACCGTGGGCGAAGCGCATTGATTCCTCAATCTCAACCTCAGTAAGTTTCTGCGCCACGACCCCTCCTGTGTTCAAATATTTGCAGGTCATTCTTACCGTGTCCGGAGCACATTAAGCCTATCGAGCCGACTTACTGGTGTCCCCGAGACATCACCTGCCGGACACTGGCAAAGTATGATCAACAGCGACGATTCTCAGCCCCAAAGCCCGATAAAATACCTGTATCTCGGCATAATTGACCCCAGTACTGGTAAAACCTCGCCAGCAATGCTGAACCCCGAAGAAATCGAACGACTCGTACAGTTGGGACGGTCACATCGGACTATTCCAGTCCAAGACACCGTCATGATGCAGAAGCCCTCTGATTTTCCCGAACTCTTCCCAAACGAATAACCGCATGTCGGCATCGGGCCGGACACTACCGGAGCATGACGCATAGCCCGACCCGACCTCACACGATTCAGCAGACCGACCAGGCCGGTGATGCCCAATGATGGGCGCACAGCACGCCGCCTGTGGGGCAGCCGCCTGGGTTGCCGTGGCATCTGATTACCAGCTTCCCATCACCGCGGTGACCGAGCCGTTGGCCGAGACGTACTCCTGGCTGGGATGGCTGCCTGACGCGATACCGCTGGGTTTGGGCCTAATGGATGTCGGTCCAGCCGGGGTGTTCATGGGCTCCATCATTTGCGCTGGGGCCGCCATGCTGCCAGACATTGATCACCACAACGCAACTATCGCCCACTCGCTGCCCCCGCTGACCATGGTCATGGCTCGATTCTTCATGACTATCTCCGGCGGTCACCGCCACGGCACACACTCCATCGTCGGCACGCTGTTCTTTGGCATCGTCGCGTGGCTGGCAAGTTTTCTAGTCATCAAAGATGTCGGATGGCTGGGCGACCTGAACGTCGGCGCCGGTTTGATGGCGATCTTCTTGTCAGCATTTGCCTTCAAAGTGCTCCGCTTCATGCCAGACACAGCACGCAAAGCACCCTGGGCAGCAGGCATCATGGTCGGCATCGTCACCACGCTGGTTTTCCCGCAAGGTCCGTCCTGGCTGATTGCCTGTGTCGTGCTCGGCGTTGCGGTCCACATTGCAGGTGACATGCTCACAAAAGAAGGTTGCAACATCTTCTGGCCTTTGAAGATCAAGCCACCCAAATTCCTGAAGAAAACCCCTTTCCTCGACAGCCTGTGGCGCGATAACGGGTACATCTCCATTCCGTTGCTCGGATCAGCTGACTCCATTCGCTGCTGGGCGTTCACCATCCCCGTCTCCGGTGTGGCCATTGCAGGAATCTGCTTAGCCGGAATGTATTGGGCACAGGGTGTGTGGGCCGGGGTGCTGGGTTAACTTTTTGTCCCGGACACTTACCCGGCATGACGAAACCTTTGACTTCAGCACAGCAGAAACAGCAGTCCAACCGAACTGGTGATGGCAAGTACACCACCAAGTCTCATTCCGAGGCTGACGTTGCTCTTTTGGCGCCGCAAAACACCCAGCAGGACGACTACGACAACATCGCCGAGGAGCTTGGCCACGATCCATTGGACTACGCACGCGGTAACGCCAGAGCTGCAATGGGTATGAAATTCAACCGTCGAGACTCAGCGTTTGACGCAGATGATCTGGCCCAAGAGTCCGTCCTAGCCGTGATGGAACGGTATCAAAAAGACGGTGGCAAAAATGTCGGGTCGGTCAAGTCATGGCTCAACCGCACCATGAAAAACAAGATGACCCGCATGGGTGAGGGAAAGTTCCACTGGCCAAACTCAGTGGCTATCCGCCAGTACAACGAACTCATCTCGGCGCGAGAGCAAGAACAAGGCACCTTGTCCAGCGGCGACAAAGACAAGATTCGTCATCATTTGCTGGATAACTGGGATGACATCAACCCCACGATGAAGCGCCACCGTCCACAGCCAGATTTTCACCTCTACACGTTCAAAAACACCGCAGTGCGACTTGACGGTCTAGAAGGCTCGGAGGGCGACCTGGGTGGAGAAGAGAATATCGGCGGCTTCCTACTGGATAACGCATCAGATGCACCAGATCACTTCACCGACATCGAGGTGCACGAAGCCATCCAAGACCTAGAAGAGGTTAATCCCAAAGCGATCTCCGATAGTCAGATCGCCTCAGCTCAATTTTCCTACAGCTGGCTCACCGACGGCAACGCACCAGAAATCAAGCCATCACTAGATAAGGCTGAGTTCGAGGCAGCCTTCCAAGATTTGAACATCAGCACCACCGGGTCATCGGAAAAAGCAGCCCAAGCTGTAGCTGATTGGGAGCAAGGTGAAGACCTCGATGAAGAAACAGGCCTTGTCAAGCCAGAGATCGCAGCTTTGATGAAGCCCTTCGGTGGAGAAGAAAACCTGTCGATGGGTCAGCAGCAAAGTGTGATGAACACCCTGACCCGCAATGGTCGAGATGCACGCCACGTGAACAAGATGTGGACCATCTCAGCACTTTCAGCACGCCTGCCAGATCAACACACCGGGGTGGCACCGCAGAAGAAATCCAACAAGAAAGCCGCATAACAATGAGCCGCAAACGACAGCCCAGAGACAACCATGGACGATTCTCAACCAAGCGCAATTCAGAGGTCGATCTGCACCTAGCAGGGACACCGGATGCAATGAGTCCAGCATCTTTATCGCAACACCTGTCTCGGACCGCCACCTTGGAACCCGGTGCGGCAGCCAGAGCGTTGAAATCGCCATCATCGGCTGTCCGGGCATCCGCCAAGGTGATCGGCTGGGATTTGCCGGCAAAGTTACGTCAACAATTTAGCCGGTCTGAACGTGACGTTCTGCAAATTGTTCGCCCCGACCTGGCGGCATGATCCGAGACTTTTACCCCCCGGACACTACTGACTGAAGTCGAAAATAGCGCTGACTTTGTATTGATCAATATCTCACAAGGAGAGGCAGATGAGCCTGAATACAGACTTCCAGAACATGATGCTGGAAAACGCACAAATTCTTGGTGTCACCGACTTTAAGGGCGGTTGGGATCGAGTCTGGTCCACCCTGACATCGTCGGCACCCGGCCTAGAAATGGCGATGAACATCATCGGTGTCATCCTGATTGTTGCAGCCATCCTGTCCTACCTATGGCAGCACCGCAAAGGCAGTGGCTGGGGTAATGGTACAGCCATCATCATCGGCGCAGCAATCCTCGGAACCGCCCTACTGGCACCCGCCATCCTCTTCCCACTGCTACTGGGTGTAATCGACTGGCTGATCGCCTTCGTCGTCAACCTCGGTGAAGACCCACTGAGCCAGTAGCCCCCTAGGAAAACGAGAAGAGGTAGCAGTCCAGGATGAATTCGCTCTACATGCTCACCGATATGACAGGCGTGTCGTCACAAGAGGACCGCACTGCCGTGTTCATGCGGTGGGAGGTACGCCGCAAGTCGATGGTCTTAGTATTTGTCGGCATCATCCTCGGACTGCTACCTCAACTCTTCTTATTCTCCGTCATGGGTGGCTGGGGTCTACTGCTAGTCCCCATCATGATTGGCATCGTCTTCTTTGTCTTTGAAGCACGTCAGAGAACCGGTCTGCAACTCAAACAATGGGAAGCCATGAAAGACCGCCTCAACGATGTGCACCAAGGCAAGATCATGCTGTGTGGAGAGCCGCTGGAATCCACCTCAAAGTGGTACCACATCCGTTCATCTTCTCGCCCAGTGCAGCATTTTGATACCACCCCGGAATCGCAGAAACCTGCCGAATCGTTCGACATCTTTGACCTGGTAGAAGGAACCGTAAACGCATGAAACGCCGCATCCTGATATTCCTTACCGCGCTGCTGAGCATCTTTGCGGCTACCGTGCCGTCAGCCTATGCGTCCGCTCCTGTGAAGAGTATGACTACTTCTGCTGCGCAGAGCTCTATGCAGACTGTCATGCCGGCTGCTGTTTTGCGGACGGATGACAGGGATGTCATAACTGACGCCTGTGGCAACCCTGAAGCATTTGAAGGGGAGCATCCGTTTGGTGTGGTTGCGGGGGAGGAGATTGACGCAGAAGAACGTGCCTCGTCTGAACTGCTGCCAATCAACCGCTGGTCAGAATCCACCTCAAACTTCTACACCAACATCGACGAGGGCATGTTCGATCTGAACATGGAGCGCATGACCCGCGAAAACATTGCCGGCACCATGTTCTCCATAGCCTCAACCATCTGGGCGGGAACGACCTCAACCTCCATTTGGGCCACAGCATTCTGTCCCATTGATGCAATGGCAGGTCATGTAGATGAGGCTGTTGGTGATTTCGGAAACCTGCTGTTCAATGAGGGCGGGGCAGCGCTGATCACTTTACTGCTGATCGGACTCATCGGGATGGCGCTGTGGAACTCCCGGCGAGGTACGGGATTCCAGGTGGCCTGGAAAGAGCTGTTGGGCAAGATCGCTGTTATCGCCCTCCTTGTGCTCATGGTTCGCGGCTCTATGGCTGCAACAGAAGATCAGCATGGTAACGGCTTGTCACCGGCCAACATTGTCTTGACAACCAACGAGGTCGTGAGCAACTTGGCAACTATTGCCTCCGACGGTCTCATGAGCATTTCAGAAGATGCTGGATATGCGCAGAAGGGTAATGGTTCCCCTACCTTGAGCTGCCAGGTTGCAGTTCACTCCCTCAACGAAATGTATCGCACAACCCACATGATGACAGACGGCGCCGGAGACCTTGCTGCCTCCATCCCGCTGATGCTCTCAAACTCCTGGGTGGAAACTGGGTACATGATGTGGATGCGAGCACAATTTGGACCAATACAAGGATCGATGGAGGACACGCCACAGAACCATGCAGCGTGCTACGTGTTGGACTGGACATCTGGTCTTCCGCAGTCATCGGCTGATCGTTCAGATATAGAGTCACGCGCTGACCTGATGGGAACCGTTCTGCGCGGCGGATACGACAATGGTGAGTTTGCAAGTGGTGCCATGTCGCTCACTGGAGCCATCCAGGATGCTGAGAGTGACGTTGACCGGATCGACCGGCAGGTCAACCGCATCATCGCCCCCGAGTCCGCGGAAGAAGAACACAAGGCAATGATGTTCCTTTCGATCTGTGAGCCAGGGGACACCATTGGCGTAAACGAGGGATTCTGGACACCGCGTGACGGCTTCAAAGATGAGTTAGGCCTTACATCAGAAGACTGCCACACGGCTTGGAACGCTGACGATGGGGATACCGCAAGCGGGGACTACCACCCTAAGAACCTTGACCCTTTTGAAATGCCAAACAATAAAGGCGACGTTTTCGATGAGCTAGGTCAGGGCGCTCCGATGGCCGACTACGTCAACCACGTCAATGGCTCTCAACCAATCGGTGCTGTCGGCTCTGCCGGCATCATGATGATCTCATCGGTCATTCTATTTGTCGTCTTTGGCTTCATCTCGCTGATGGTCGTACTCGTGCGCGCAGCGCTGATTCTCGTGATCATATATCTGTTCGTTATGGCCCTGAAAGCTCTGATCACAAAAGACTCATTCCAACCGCTGCTCAAAGCCGCCAAACTGCTGATAGGCACAGCGTTACTGGCAGTGTTTGTCATGATGCTTTACGGAATGATTGTTGCCATCTCATCGCTGATGAACAATGTCGGCTCAGGCTTTATGGGCATGGGTTCCATTCCGTACCTGCTGTGGGTCACCATTACGCCCGGTATGGCTATCCTGCTGCTGCACTTCCTATTCAAGTGGGCGAAGCTACCAAGTCCGATGACACCAACTGGAGCCAAAGCCTGGGGTAAGGGCCTCTCATTAGATGGCGGCGACGCCACAATCAATGCTGCTGGCGGGTCCGGTGGCCAGGATATGGCACAGCGCGCCAAGCGCACCGCCAACAACCTTACGAACCGTTTCCGTGGCAACCAGCAACGTGCCGATCATCGGGATGGCTCGCGTGAAGGTCAGATGAAAGAAGAGCGCGATAACCAGCAGGCTGGAGTAGGCACTGGCGGCCCAACATCGGGTGACCATGCGGAAGGCTCTATGGCCGGTGAAATGTCTGCCGAAGGCTCTGGCGGCGTAGCAACTGCAACTGCAACAGGTAGTGGCCCAGGCGCTGGCGTTGAGACAGCTGGATCAGCATCGGCTGGTCTCAATGATGGCAGCGGTGGACCAGTCACCGCTGAAGATAAACAGGCTGTTGCCCGTCTGCGCCGCATGGAGCAAGAGGCAGAAAAGAAGCAAAAACGTGCCGACTTGATGAACAGTCTGAAACCACGAAATATCGGCTCTACCATGTGGAATGGTGCGAAGAACGGCATGGCCGCTATGAAGGCTCGCGGTGTTCGTGGAAATCTGCGCAAGGCAGCATCCACAGCAGCCAAAGTCGCTGGCGTCACCACTGTTGCAGGTGCACTTGGCCTTGCAGGTGGGCTACCGTTGATGGCCGCTGGAGCCGCAGGCGTTGTCGGTGCACGTGCCATCAAACGCCGCATGGAAGCACGTGGTCTGGTAGGTCGTGAAAATCGGGCGACCTTTGCACGAGACGTTGAATCCTACGTGGCAGCTGGTCGGCCAGAAATCGGTGAGCAGCGCGGTTCGGTCCGTGAAAACATGGCAGAGCAAGCTGAAGCAGTGCAACAAAAGGCTGTTGAGTCTCGGGCTGGCCAATGGGCACAGGATAAGGTCTCTGTCGCCTCTGAGGGCATCCGCAATACGACTGACAATGTCAAAGACACCACTGCCAATTACTGGAATAAGGCAAAGACTGGTACCGCATCTGCGGCCACCGCAGTCGCTGACACATTCAAGCCAGCGCACCAGCAGTCCGGCGCCACCGACGAGCAAAAGGACATTGCCTATGCTTCACGGCACGGCTTCGATGCTCACGACCCAGAACAGCTGGCGGCAGCCCACGATGAGCGCATCAAGCGGGAGGAAGAAGCTCACAATGTAAAGGCTGAGAAACAGGAGCGTCGCGGACGACGAGCAGCCCACCGTGGAGAAATCAAGGAACACAATCAGGGTCTCGCACAGCAGGCGCGCAGTGCGCGTGAGGCCATGAACCAGTCGGGGAACGGTCAGAAGGCTCAGAAGCAAAAACCGGTCAAGCTGCCTGATGCTCCACAGCCTGAGCAGCCGAAAACTGGTGAGAAATCAGACATCACTGGCAAGGGCGATACGCCGAACATTCGGCCTACTGATGGGAAGTCAGGGGGAGGTCCACTTGGTGGTAAGAACTCTTGACTGTGAAACATGTAATGATCCGGAGGAGGCATTGCTACGATGAGCTCGATAACACCCGCGCAAGCGGCTCGTCAGGATCATCGAGATCAAGGGGGTCGCTATAGCGAGTATGAACGCAGCGAACCTGAAACGAATCTCACCATGCACCAAGACGACATCACTCAACGCGGAAGCTTCTACTTTCCACCACGCTTCACCACAGCTGAAGACACCATCGAGTTCTATGACCGTGTAAAAATTGATGACGAGATCATCGCACGAACCGTCATCGCAAGTCACCAGTATCGAGATGCTATGGTCGAACAGTTAGAAGAGCGCAAGCAGGAATCTATCGGTCTCCGGGTCAAAGAGCACATAGATGAGTGGGACCGTCAGCCCGAGAACAGGCGTAAGAAGAAAAGCCCCGAACGGGCCAAGGTTGAGCAGGCTGAGATCGACCGTCTCAACGAGCTCCCATATGGCGATTATGGTCTTGACGATGCGCCAGAGGCAATCAATGTGCTTGATGGGTCAGAGGTCGTTCGGGCCATCAAGATGTGCCACTACAGACCAGCTCCAGCACGCTTCCCAGAGGCGGCTCAAAAGGTTGATGACCATGTAGTCACCCTCAACAGTGAAGACCTCACAGTGCGACAGATTATGGACAAGTACGCCACTGAGGCTGTTGAAGAACAGCTCGTCTACCAGCCCAAGCAAGTCGAAGACCGGACCGGTGATCTGCTTCAAGTCGTCCAAGAGCTCAAAGGCGAGCTTGCAGCAGTCCGGCAGGAGAACCAGGCATTGCTGGAAAACGACAGAGTGCTATCAGACAACATCGGCCAAGTGATACGTGAACAGCACGATGCCTTTACTATCCAAGAGGCTGCACTTGGTCTGAGAGACAGTCGTGGAAAGTGGATTGGACCTGGGCGTCGCGCGGTGCGAAAGGCGTTCGGTCGAGACGACTGAGATGCAGCGCAAAGCCGGAGGTGGGTCTGTCCTGTCTCCGGCTTTTTTCTGTCCAAATGCCTCTCAACTCATGAAACACCTAGTCATAGGGGACACCAGTATGAGTTCATGTGATCAGATGAGCCCTACTACAGTGCTCGTGTGCATGTAGTGCAAATCATCACTAAGCTCACATAGTGAGACGTAAATTTCATATACTGAGACGAAGGAAAGATAATGGAGACCCCTCGAAGACTGTCGGTGATAAAGACTGTGACGGCAATCCCTCTGATGGCGATAGCGTTGACCGCTTGTGGAGGTCCGTCCCAAACAGCTCAAGAAGTCGTCCAAGGGTACACCACTGCACTGAGTGCCAACGACATCGGTACGGCGCTGGAATACGTGGCAGACCCTCATGACGTGGTGGCTGAAAATCTCATACACCTAGAGGGGATTACAGCACCTGAATTCTCTGAAATACCTGAGATGGGAGACGCGGAAGATGCGGACAATATCTCGGTTCCAATCGAAGTGGATGGCAAAGAGTCAGAGGTCGAGTTAATCAAAGTTGATGGGGAATGGCTTCTGGAAGAGCCAGATTTCATCTATGAAATTGGCGACAATCCCAGTGGAGACCCAGGTCTGACGGGATTGCTCGAATCCGGTCTCCAGATGGAGACAAGCGAAGGACAAACTTTAGACAGCGACAGTGTCTACATATCGGGACCAGTCAGCTCTACGACACCTCTAAATATCGATTTTACTGGCAATGAATTTGTGGAACCAATGGGAACCATTATCGCCAATCTTCACACCGGTCCTCAACCCATGCTTGGGGATGTTGAGACAGAGTCCGCCCCAAAAATAGCTGACTTAGTGTACGAAGAGATGGAATCTGCGGCACCAGAGCTCAGCGGTACAACAGTTGAACTCGGGACCAACCTTAGCCGCGCTGAAGTTCTATCATTCCCACCCAAAGATCGCTGCACCGTAACGCACAGCGATGAGGTAGACATCCGCTACACCCTCTATCCACCTTACGAATACAGGGTAGTCTGCTTAGGGGACACCGCGTCGGGCGAGGGTATGATTGAACTCCCTGCCGATGATGATCACGCAGGGTTGTTCACTGCAAACTTCAGTGGCTCGAAGATGACTGATATTCGTCTCGAAGCGGCTCCTGCGAACCTCAACGTCGAGACAGCCGGACTCTTCTCCGACACTGACCTCATCGAGTTCATAAACAACCTCGAAGACAGCCTCGACCGCTAAGTCACCCTCCCATCCACACCGCCCCGTCAGAAGCTCCCAGCGAGCCGCCTGGCGGGGTGCTTTGCCTTCCGGTTGATTGCACAATACATGTTTTGGGGGAGTGCACGTGGTGCCCCGTATGTTGTCGTGAACGCCTATTGCATTGGGGCAATCAGGACGATCTAACAACTGCCGCTTGCTCGACAGACAAGGCCGAGAGGCAAAGCACTTCTTCGGTACTTTTACAGTGTTCGGTGTGCTCGTATAGCGGCATTGATCGGCAGGCTACAGAGCTCAATTCGGAGGCTTCGACGAGAGTCTTTTGAGTGGTTTCACAACCGAAATGGTCGCCCTTTGGAAGGCTTTTCAGGTGTCGGGAGCGGAACCTGAAGACTGGTCAAAACACTGTCACAAAACATCTCACAGTTCGTGTTCGGAGCGCCATTTCGGACAGTGAGATGACCGAATTTATGGCTCGTTAATGATCGAAAAAACTGATGCCTGTGCAACTCAAGGAAAGACTTGTACTCAGCGTTTTATAAGCAGTTTAGGCTTGGATTCAAATCGTCAAGGCAACACCGTGGGCTTCGGCTTCGAGTGGGGTTCGGTAGCCTAGGCCTTTGCGGGGTCGGGTGTTGAGTTCATGGGC